>JANMSB010000063.1:0-7342 GCA_031388915.1 Pseudomonadota bacterium
CTAATGCTTACAGCTCGCGCAGCCCCGTAGTAATCGGCAACTTCGCCGCACGTATGCCGGGCATGATGCCGCCGAAGAAGGACAGTGCCAAGGCATACAACAAACCCTTGCCCAACAGGGCTGGCGTTACCGCGAACGCAAACGTGATCTGACTGAAGCTGCTCCAGTTCATGGTGGAAGCACGAATGCCGTTGAAGCCTAAAAAGGCAATCAAGCAGCCGATCACACCGCCGATGAGGCCGAGCAACAAGGATTCGGTGACCACCGAGCTGACTACCGGCCAGGCGCCAAAGCCTAATGCGCGCAGTGTGGCGATTTCGCGCGTGCGTGCGGAAACAGCGGAATACATGGTGTTCAATGCGCCGAAGATGGCGCCCAAGCCCATCAGCAAGGCGACGGTATAACCGACGACATTGATCAGCGTTGATAGCGCCTTGGATTGTTCGGAGTAGTACTCGTACTCGCTCAGCACGCGCACGTTCAGGCGTGGGTCGATGCTGAGTTCGTCTTTGAAAGTTTTAATGTCCGAGGGCGAGCTCAGTTGCACGCGCACCGATTGATACGACGGGCCGCGTCGATACGCACCTTGCAACACCGTTGCGTCGGTCCACACTTCGGATTCGGAGACACTGCCGCCATCTTCGAATACGCCCACCACGGCCCAATCGGTGGTGCCCCAACGCACAGTCTTGCCCAACGTCAAACCGGCAAACTGGTTGGCGGCGCCGCGGCCAACAATCACTTCGAACCGGCCCGGTGTGAACATGCGGCCTTCGATCAATTTAAACTTGCGGCGTACTTGCGTTGCCTGTGAGCCCACGCCACGCAAGGGCACGTTGGCATCGGTGCCGGTACTGCGCAGCGGCACATCGACAATCACATACAGCTCTGACGAGGCCACCGGCAGACCGTTGTTCTGAACGACGCTGCCGGCACCGGCAATGATGCGAGTTTGATCCAGCGACAAGCCACTCGACAGTTCGGCGGCCGAGCCGCTGCGCATCACAATGGCTACGTCCGTCGCACCTGCTTGGTCAAGTGCGACGCGAAAGCCTTCGCGCATGGACAACACGCCCACCAGAATGGCCACCACGCCAGCCAAGCCGACAATCGCCACAATCGACGCTGCTTTGCGTTCGCCGACGCTGCGTAGATTGCTCAGGGTGACGGTGGCGATTTGCGATAACCAGTTGTTCATGATGATTGCCTTAGCCCCTGCGCAGCGCATCGGTGATCTTCAACTGCCACGCCTGCCAGCAGGGCAGGGCGCCGGACAAGATGCCCAGCACTGCCATGCACGCCACGCCCAGCACATAGGCTGAAGGCGGCACGGACATCAGCGGCAGAAATTGCTTGACCGCTTCGGCAATACCCTTGACGAACAAGGCGCCCAACGCCAGCCCCAGCACACCGCCAAGGAACGTGATCAGTAACGATTCCGCCAACACCAAACCGGTTACTTGCGCGCTGGTGAAACCCAGGGTTTTCATCACGCCGATTTCGCTGGTGCGCTCGCGCACCGACTGCGCCATGCTGTTGGCCGTGACCAGCAGCATGGTGAAGAACACTGCCACTACAATCACCGTCACGATGGCGCTGATGTTGCCCATTTGGTTGGCGAAGTTTTGAATAAAGGCTTTCTCGGTACTGGTTTTGGTTTCAGCAGAAGAATTGGCGAACATGGCATCGATCTTCGCCGCCACCTGTGCTGCCTGATTTTTGTCTTGCAAACGCAGGCCGATCCAGCCGATGTAATCCTGGTAAACGATGCCTTCGTTGAAGTAGTCGTAGTGAAAATACAGGCCATTGGTATCGCCGCCGTTGGGCATGCCGAAGACGCCGACGATTTTCATGTCCCAGGTGTTAGTGCCGTCTTTCTTGAAATAAATGGCTGAGCGAATTGGCACCACATCGCCGATCTTCCACCCCATGTTGGTCATCATCGTGGTGCCGATCAGCGCGCCGGTGCGCTCGTTCATCCAGTGCTTTAGCTGCTGTGGATCGATGACAATTTCCGGATAAACATCGAGCAACGCTGCTTCGCCGAGAATGGGATAGCTGAATATCTGCGTGCGTTCATCCTTGAAGTAGCCGCCAAACCAGTTCTGCGCAATCGCGGAGCGCACGCCTTCCGTGGCTTGGATGCGCGTCAAGTAACTGCGCGGTAGCGATTCCGTGAACGACACCTTGTGCATGGACATCAGGCGATCCTGCCCGGCCAGATCGACACCGCCGAGCAGTGCGTATTGCAGGGCTTGGACCATTGCGAACAGGATGAAGGCCACGGCAATCGAGGCCAGTGTCAAGATCAAGCGCGAACGCTTGCGGCCGAGATTGGCCCAGAGTAGTGACCACATGGTTACGCTACCTCTCTGACTAATTGCCCCTTCTCCAAGTGCAGCACGCGTTTAGCGCGTTCCGCAGCACGTGGATCGTGCGTGACCATGATGATGGTCTTACCTTGTTGCTGGTTAAGCGCTTGCAGCAGATCCAGAATTTCATCGCCGGCTTTGCGATCCAAATCGCCGGTGGGTTCATCGCATAGCAGCAGCGTGGGGTCGGAGACAATCGCGCGGGCGATGCCGACGCGCTGTTCCTGGCCGCCGGACAGTTCGCGTGGTTTGTGATTGGCGCGGTCGTTCAAACCCACCAATTGCAATGCAGCAGTGGCGCGTTGTTTGCGCTCGCTAGCCGAGAGCTTGGTCAGCAGCAAGGGTAGCTCCACATTTCGCTGTGCAGTGAGCACCGGCAACAAGTTGTACATCTGAAATACGAAACCGACGTTATCGGCACGCCACCGACCCAGCGCCGCTTCGTTCAGATGGCCGATTTCTTGTCCGGCGATTTCAAGGCTACCGGAGGTGGGGCGATCCAGCCCGCCGATGAGATTCAGCAGCGTGGATTTGCCAGAGCCCGACGGACCCATCAGTGCCAGGAAGTCGCCCTGCGGAATTTCCAAGTCGAGGCGATGTAAAACTTCCACGGTTTCGCTGCCACGTTGGAAGTTTTTGGTGAGGTCACGAATGCGTACCAATGTGCTCATAAGGATTTCCCTATTGAAACTGTTCTTCCGGGCGAATCATTCGGACGCTTCGCCTGTGCTCAGTGATCGGAGCCAGCCGCCGGTCGCGGAGCACAATCGAAGCGTCTTGGTCTTAACGTGCATGGCGCTGACTTAAGTGCATGAGCGCGAGCAGGGAAAGAAGAAGCTGGAAGGCAAAAGAAAAGCTGGCGGGGATTGGTCAGATGCTTGTTGCCACACATCCACCCGACCAACCCCTAGGCCAGCTTGGTGAGATCGTACTGCCGAGCTTCAATCCCAGCAATATAGAAAACACCTTAGCTGACGGGCCGGTTGACTCGGTCGAGTGGGGTTGTTAGGTTCGTCGCACACGCGTTGCGCAGGCACGCTCAATGATTCGCTCCACGACAAAAAATCTACCGCGTTGGGTGCTGGTGTTAGTAGCTGCCGGATGGGCTGCGACACTGGCGGGGTGTGCTGTGGCGCCGGTGCAGGAAATGAGCGATGCGCGTCAGGCAATAGAGGCGGCCGCCCAGGCCGGCGGTGATGTCAAAGCCACGCAGCAGATGCGGGAGGCTCGCACGGCGTTAGCGCAGGCGGAAGTCGCCTTACGGAATGTGCGATACAAGCAGGCACGACAGTTAGCGCAGCAAGCGCGGGTCAAGGCCATCGCAGCTCAACAAGCGGCTGAGTGATATTTGGTGGTGAACTGGCAGTGATCGATGACCGTTAAAACTCAGCGCTTCATCGTTTCCGGACGGGTACAGGGTGTGTACTTTCGCGCCAGCACGCGCAATCAGGCGCTGCGTCTGGGCTTGGTCGGCTACGTCAAGAATTTGCCCGACGGGCGGGTCGAGGTGCAGGCCAGTGGCGAGGCTGCGGCGGTCGACGCCTTGGCGACGTGGTTGTGGCAGGGGCCACCGGCCGCTCAGGTCACTGACGTGAATACGCAAGCAGTGACGGTAACGAGCGAGTACCAGAGTGACTTTTTGACGGTATAAGACGGCGTCAGGCGTGAAGCGGGCGGACGATTATTTGTATTGCCAGCGATTGGCCAGTCTGACCAACACCAAGTCCGAATAGTTACGGCGGCCCAGGCTACCGTTGTAGCGCGCCAATGCCCGGCTGTAATCACCGCGCTCGCGCTCCAAGTAATACTTGAGAATGGTGCAGCCCATGCGGATGTTATGGGGGATCTCCACCAATTGGCTGTTCTTCATGCCCAACTGCTTGGGCCAAAACGGCATGACTTGCATCAAGCCCACCGCGCCCGCCGAGGAAGTGGCCCAGCGATCAAACCGGCTTTCTACATCGATCACCGCCATCACCAAGGCCGGCGGTAGTTGCAGGCGTTTGGCTTCGCATTGCACCTGCTCCAGGATCAGCGTGCGTTCGGCTTCATTCTTCAGTATCCGCTTTAGGCGTGGTTCCATCGCGGCAAACCACACCGCGCGGTCAAATTTATCCTCGAAGCATTTGCCGTCGTGCAGGGCTTTTTGCAGCAAGGGGCCCAGCGCCGGATCGCGCTGCTGATCGGCCTGCGCGCCAAGCGACAGAAGTAGCAGCGGTAGCAAGTGGAGGATGTGGCGCAAAGTGGCTGGCATGGGTTGAGTAGTTTGTGGCGAAGCAGTATCAAACTGGCACGGGCAGCAATCCGATTCTGTGCGTGGTTTCTCGTTGAATGATCCCTGGCGAATGGCAGCCCCTAACCTGCCGAAGGCGGGGGATTCTAGCTCGAGTAACGTCATTGGGTTTATGGTCGTGCCTGTTATCATGCGCCCCCGCCACGGCCTAACCGGGCCGGTCATTGGATTTACCCTACTCATGAGCTTTGAACCAGAAGTCACCCCGCCGCTTGAGGACGAGACCAAGCCCGGGCGTGGCGTGTATTTGTTGCCCAACTTGCTGACCACCGGCACATTGTTTTCCGGGTTTTACGCCATCGTGGCGGCGATCGACGGCAATTTTTCACGCGCCGGCATGGCGATATTCGTGGCGATGTTATTCGATGGCTTGGATGGCCGCGTCGCGCGCTGGACCAATACTCAAAGCGCGTTCGGCAAGGAATACGATTCCCTGTCCGACATGGTCGCATTCGGCGTGGCGCCATCCATCGTTGTGTATCAATGGGGAGTCAAGCTAATCGCTGAGTATGGCTTGTTGTGGGGACGTTTCGGTTGGTTGGCGGCATTCTTTTACGCGGTGTGCGCGGCGCTGCGGTTGGCGCGCTTCAACGTCAAAGTGGCTACCAGCGATAAACGCTACTTCGAAGGCTTGCCCAGTCCTTCAGCGGCGGCGTGTGTGGCCGGATTCATCTGGGTGTCGAGCGAATATGCCGTGACTGGACTGCCCGCATTGATTCTGGGCTTTCTGGTCACCGCGAGCATCGGCGCGCTAATGGTCAGCCGTTTCTCGTATTGGAGCGGCAAGGACCTGAATGTACGCGGCAAGGTGCCAGTGGCGTACTTGGTGCTGGTGCCGATGATTTATATCTTCATTTCCTCGGGGCCGCCGGAAACCCTGCTGGCGACCTTTGGGGTGTATGCCTTGTCGGCGCCATTGTTGTCGTTGTGGCGCAGAGTTTTCCGTCATCGCGGCGCCGCTGCAGCACCGTGAACTGGACACGTTGAGGTTCTCGGATATTTTCCCCACGGGTACTTGATAGCCAATGGATGCTCGACGCCTGCAATACCTGAAAGCTCTGGACGTGGATGTCTGGGTGCGTCGTGGACTGCCGGATCCTCAAACGCCAGCGTCCGCCGCGCAGGCGCCTGCGCGCACGCCAGCGGCAGTGGGCAGCGCAGCGGTTCAGCAGGACAGGGTCGCCACTGAACAGGCATCGTGGGATGAACTGGCCAATGCAGTACGCCCGTGTACTCTGTGTCAATTGCATACCTCGCGAACCCAGACGGTGTTTGGCGTGGGTAATCGTCAGGCCGAATGGATGATCATTGGCGAGGCGCCGGGCGCGGATGAAGATGCGCAGGGCGAGCCGTTCGTGGGTCGTGCTGGCCAGTTGCTGAATTCCATGTTGAAGGCCATAGGCTTGCCACGCGAGCAGGTGTTCATTGCCAACGTACTCAAGTGCCGTCCGCCGGGCAATCGCGATCCCAAGCCTGACGAAGTCGAGTGCTGCATGCCCTACTTGGCGCGCCAGATCGAGCTGGTGAACCCACGCGTGATTCTGTGTGTGGGGCGCATCGCTGCGCAGAATTTGCTCAACACCGAAACACCGATCGGAAAGTTGCGTGGTCAAGTGCATAGACTCGGCGTGCGGCAACGACCGGTGGTGGTGACTTATCACCCCGCGTATCTGCTGCGCAGTCCCGGCGAAAAGCGCAAGGCGTGGGACGACTTGCAACTGGCGCTGCGCACCTTGGCGGCGGTGCCGGTATGAGCGCCGAATTGAAAGATCAGCTCACGCGCGTGGTGCGGGTGCGCGTTATGACTCAGGCCGACATTCCGCACATTATCGAGATTGAGCACGACGCTTATCCGTATCCCTGGAGCGAAGGCATTTTCCGCGACTGCGTGCGCGTGGGGTATCTATGTCGCGTAATTGAAATGCGCGGCGTGGTGTACGGCTACGCCATCATGTCGTTTGGCGCCGATGAGGCGCACTTGCTGAATATCTGCATCCATCGTGACCTGCGTGAACAGGGCGTGGGCCGCAAGCTGCTGCAATACTTGCTGGACTACGCACGCAACGCGGGGATGCACAATGCGTTTCTGGAGGTGCGCCCCTCCAACCCGGTGGCCATTTATCTGTACGAATCGATGGGCTTCGTGCGCGTCGGGATGCGCAAGGCCTACTATCAAGGAACGCCCACCCGGGAAGATGCCTGGGTGTACAAACTACTGCTGGACCCGCCGCCGCCAGAGGGTGTCGATGCACACGTATAGTGGCTAGGGTCTGTTAACACTTAGCGGATCACTGCGACGGCGGTCAAAAAAGCTCAGGACGCGACGCACCGAGCGCAGTGTACTTAACGTACTCAAGCGAGGTGCAACAAAGTCCTGAGCTTTTCTGACCCCGTCCCTTCGGGTTGGGTCCCAGAAAGCGCCATGCGGTGTTGCTCGTCGTTTATTTGGAACTACCAAACCTCACACCTCGCGCCTAGCCTGGCGCTTTCTGGGACTCCAACGCAGCGATGCGTTAATGGTTAACAGACCCTAAGCAACTCTGCCGCAGTGCAGCTTGCATCGCAACACATGTCGCGCAACACTTCAGCCATCGACGCTTGGGGAGTACCAGTATGAACGCCCACAATTTAATCGCTAAGAGTAGTCGGGACTTGCGGGGTTCTGGTTGGCTGATGG
>JANMSB010000096.1:0-8240 GCA_031388915.1 Pseudomonadota bacterium
GAAAAACACGATCCCGATTCGCTGGTCAGCGAGGAAGGGCGAGAAGCGTTCGAAACCCGGATCAACACCGCCACGCCACTCTCCGAGTACTTGGTCAACGAACTAGCCGCTCGCTGCGACCTCAGCAATGTCGATGGCCGGGCGCAATTCACCGCCGAGGCGCAGCGGCTACTCAATCTACTGACTGACGATAATTACCGCACCCTGCTTTACCAACCCTTCGCGGCGGCATTAGGCATTTCAGTGGATCGCCTGCGGCAATTAATCCCGCCCAGCCACACGCCCAAGGAACACAACGCCCGGTCAGTGGCAGCCCCACCACCCAATCTGTCCGGTAGCGGCAGCATGGTGCAGCAGGTCATTCGCAACCTGCTGCACTATCCGGAATCGGCGCTGGCGCTCAATCGACTGGATGAACTCCAGTTAGTTGATCGGCCCGGTATGACCTTATTGGTGCAAGTGGCCAGCGAACTACAGGCTGAACCCTCCCTCCCCCCGGCCGCACTGTTAGAACGCTGGCGACAACGCCCGGAATATCACTACATTGATAAGCTTTTCTTGAAGGGCCCAGTGGCATCCAGCCTTGAAATCGCAAAAAAAGACCTGATAGATGCCATGGAACGGCTGTTGGCCGAGCACTTTCCTCAAGATCGGTTTAATGAACTGCTGCGGCGATTCAACCTGGGTACGCTCAGTGCGGAGGAAAAACGGGAATTCGTCGATCTAACCCGGCACCGCGGCAATCGATAGCTCGGCGGTTCAGCCGCGGATAACCCCGGCCGTTAAGTTGCTTAATGCGGCCACGGGCAGTAACCCAGTCCAAAACCGTCTTTGAACACAAGAGACTGCATATCGAACCTAGCTATGCACGGCCTCTCTAAGTAGAATGCGCGGTCCTTTTATCCCCCCGCGCTTTCCGCGATTTAATGGTGAGGGCATCAGCCTTGAGCAAGACCACGGCCAAGAAAGAGACGATTCCTGCGACGCCCAGCATTGCTGATGAGCGGCAATCGCAGTTGAAGTTGCTGATCGCTCGCGGCAAGGAACAGGGCTATTTGACCTATGCCGAGGTCAACGACCACCTGCCCAGCGAAATCGTCGATCCGGAACAGATCGAAGACATCGTCAACATGATCAACGATATGGGCATCACGGTGTATGAAAAAGCACCCGATGCCGAGGCGTTGCTGCTCGCCGAACCGGTGGTCGCCGACGAAGAAGCTGCGGAAGAAGCCGCCGCCGCACTGGCGACAGTGGATGCAGAATTCGGCCGCACCACCGATCCCGTGCGTATGTACATGCGTGAAATGGGCACGGTGGAGCTGCTAACTCGCGAAGGCGAAATCCGCATTGCCAAGCGCATCGAAGAAGGCTTGGACGCAGTCAAGGTCGCCTTGTCGATGTATCCGCCTACGTTCTCGCTGCTGCTGAGCCAGTACGCCGGCGTCGCCACTCAGACGGTACGCTTGGCCGATGTGATCGTGGGGTTCATCGACCCGAATGCGCCGGATGAAATCGCCGCGCCGGTCAACCCGAAGCTGGCCGAAGCCGCCAAGGAACTGGAGGACGAAACGGAAGAGGAAGAAGCCGCGACCACCGAAGAGGAAGAAGCGGTTGATACCGGGCCGGATCCCGAAGAGGCGGCCCGCCGCTTTGAGTCCATAGCCAAGCTGTTCGCGCAGGTGCAAAAGGGCATGGCAGAGAAGGGCCCGGACGATGCCAAGGTGCAGAAGCTGCGCAAGAAAGTGTCCGAAGAGTTCATGGAACTCAAACTGTCGCCCAAGATGTTCGAGCAGCTGATTACGCAGATCCGCCAATCTCTGGGCGAAATCCGCAACATCGAGAAGCAGGTGATGCTGCTGTGCGTGCGCGATGCCGGCATGCCGCGCAAAGATTTCATCTCGACCTTCCCCAGCAATGAAACCAATCTCACCTGGCTGGACAAGCATGTCCGCGCTAAGCGCAAGCACTCGGCAGCACTAGCCAAGCACCGTGACGAAGTTGAGGTCCAGCAGAAAAAGCTGGCCGAGATGGAAACCAAAATCCATCTCAGCATTGCCTCGGTGAAAGACATCAACCGCGAAATCGCCGTGGGTGAAGCCAAGGCACGTCGCGCCAAGAAGGAAATGGTGGAAGCCAACCTGCGCTTGGTGATTTCGATTGCCAAGAAGTACACCAACCGTGGCCTGCAATTCCTGGATCTGATTCAGGAAGGCAACATCGGTTTGATGAAGGCCGTGGACAAATTCGAATATCGCCGTGGCTACAAGTTCTCCACGTATGCGACGTGGTGGATTCGTCAGGCGATCACGCGCTCGATTGCCGACCAGGCCCGCACCATTCGTATCCCGGTGCACATGATAGAAACCATCAACAAGCTCAACCGCATTTCGCGGCAGATGCTGCAGGAGATGGGTCGCGAACCGACGCCGGAAGAACTGGCAGTGCGCATGGAAATGCCGGAAGACAAAGTCCGCAAAGTACTCAAGATCGCCAAGGAACCCATTTCGATGGAGACACCCATCGGCGACGATGAGGATTCACACTTGGGCGACTTCATCGAAGATACCGCCGTGGATTCGCCCATCGACTCCGCCACCATGGAAAGCTTGCGCGAAACCACTCACGCGGTGCTCGCCGGCCTGACGCCACGGGAAGCCAAGGTGCTGCGCATGCGTTTCGGCATCGACATGAATACCGACCACACCCTGGAAGAAGTGGGCAAGCAGTTTGATGTCACGCGCGAGCGGATTCGTCAGATTGAAGCCAAGGCGCTGCGTAAGCTGCGTCACCCTTCACGCAGCGAACAATTGCGCAGCTTCTTGATCGAAGATTGAGCACGCGGCTTTAGCGCACTTGCTTAACTCAAAGCCGATGCCAGTCATCGGCTTTTTATTTCCCGCCCCGTACGCACTATGGCCACTAAGTTAGCTCGCCAGTTTTATGCCCAGGACACGCTCTTAGTGGCGCAAGCATTAATCGGCATGCACTTAGTCCACCGCGTTGATAACAGTATGCGTGTCGGTCGCATTGTTGAAACCGAGGCATACCAAGGACCCGAGGATCTCGCGGCCCATTCCGCGCGCGGACTAACTCCACGCAATGCCGCCATGTTCGGCGAGCCCGGACACGCCTATGTGTATCTGATCTATGGCATGTGGCATTGCATGAATGTGGTGACCCGCTCTGCCGGTGTGCCTCATGCCGTATTGATTCGCGGCGTAGAGCCCATCCAATGCGTGACCGACAAAACCCATGGGCCCGGGCTGTTATGCCGCGCCTTCGCTATTGATCGAGCTGCCAATGGCCTGGATTTACTCGGCGATACTTTGTGGATCGAGGCACACGCAGCAACGCAGCCACCGCGTATCGTCAACGCCGCCCGCATTGGCGTGAGCTATGCGGCAGAGTGGGCGCAGCTACCCTGGCGATTTTATGATGCCGACTCTGCCTATGTTTCAACACTGAGCAATGCACAACGTCGGCGCTTGCTCGCACCAAAATCGGGCTACGATTCCGCGTACAACACCAGTGCTTTTGTAGCACAATCTCCCGCAGATAAAGCCCTGCAGCTAGCAAGCAAAACCGCCCCTTGAGAATAGCCAAACCCATGTTGTTGGTCACCACTCCTATCGGAGTGGTGTGGGGCGTGGTCGAAGCCTATCGTTTTAAACCTGTGCTGGCGCTGCTTATGTGTCTGCTGCTCGGCGTGATTAGCGCCTTCATGTGGTACACCGTGCGCACCATACGGCGCGAGCAAGCAAACACATTGACGGGTCAAAGATGAGTTCGGAACAGGTATTCGATGTCATCGTGATCGGCAGCGGCCCCGGCGGCGAAGGCGCGGCAATGAATGCCGCCAAGCATCACCAAAGTGTGGCAATGGTAGAACGCCACATAGAAGTCGGCGGCGGCTGCACTCACTGGGGCACCATTCCCAGTAAAGCATTGCGGCATGCAGTACAAACGCTGCATGCAATACGCCAGAATCCTCTGCTTAAAGAAGCACACAGCGCCCTGAAGTTGACTTTTACGCAACTGCTGACCAATGCCAATCGCGTCATCGAAACCCAGGTTGCCTCACGACAGCGGTTTTACGAACGCAACCGCATCCCGATATTCGGCGGCCACGCACGTTTCATTGATCAGCATACGCTCGAGGTGCAATCGACCAGCGGCACGCATACCCGCGTGCGCGGCAAGCACTTTATTATTGCTACTGGCTCACGCCCGTATCATCCACCCGAACTGGACTTCAATCATCCACGCATACTCGATAGTGACAGCGTGCTGCGTTACAAGGATCAGCCCTTCTCCATCACCATTTACGGTGCAGGTGTCATTGGTTGCGAGTACGCCAGTATTTTCATCAACCTCGGCGCTAAGGTGACACTGGTCAACACGCAAGATCGTCTGCTGTCATTCATGGATGAAGAAATTGCCGAAGCGTTGTCCTATCACCTGCGCGAACAAGGCTGCGTCATCCGCCACAATGAACAGTTTGCAGGTGTTACTGCGCGCACCAATGACGTACTGCTGGAACTGCAATCAGGCCGGCATATCAAGTCCGATATTCTGCTATGGGCTAACGGTCGCACCGGCAACACCCAGGATATGGGACTGGAAGCATTGGGCATCGCACCCAACTCACGCGGTCAGTTAACCGTCAACACGCACTATCAAACCAGCCTGCCGCATGTGTATGCCGTGGGCGATGTCGTCGGCCCACCGGCGCTGGCCAGTGCTGCCTATGTACAGGGCGCACATGCCGCACAACACATCCTGACGCCGGATGTCGAACCATACTCGCTGGCGATGGTGCCCAGCGGCATTTACACCATTCCGGAAATTTCTTCGATCGGCAAGGATGAGCAACAACTGCAAGCCGAGAAAGTGCCTTATGAAGTCGGCCACTGTTCATTCAAAAGTCTGGCGCGCGCGCAGATGACGGGCGAGAAAGTTGGCGTATTGAAGATCATTTTCAACACCCAGACCTTCAAAATTCTGGGCGTACATTGCTTCGGCGACGGCGCTTCGGAAATCGTCCACATCGGCCAGACAGTAATGGCCAGCCAAGAATTCAACGACATCCGCTATTTCACACGCACTACGTTCAATTATCCGACCATGGCAGAGGCTTATCGGACTGCGGCCTTTAATGGCTTGAATCGAATGAGCTGAGTACGCTGCGCTTGCGCATCCATGGCACAAGCACAGTTATCAGCGCAGGCTGGTTTGAAGATCACCAGATATGCACACGCTGCTCGGGCGGCAAATACATTTTGTCGCCCGGCTTCACGCCAAACGCCTCATAAAACGCTCTCTGATTCACGGCAGCGCCCCAAGCACGAAATTGCGCCGGTGAATGTGGGTCAGTGGCGACCAGTCGAATCGCTTCCTTATCGCGAATGTTGTTACGCCACACCTGCGCCCAGCCCGCATAAAAGCGCTGCTCGCCGCTCAAGCCGTCCAACACCGGCGCTGATTTGCCGTTCAGAGATAACAAGTAGGCCTTGTGCGCAATCGCCAGACCAGAGTTGTCAGCGATGTTTTCGCCTAGTGTTAATTGGCCGTTAACCTTGTAGCCGGGCACAGGCTCGTACGCGGCGTACTGCGCCACCAATGCCTGAGTCTTGGCGGAAAACTTATCGTGATCTTGCTTGGTCCACCAATCGCGTAGATTGCCATCGCCATCGTATTGGCTGCCTTGATCGTCGAACCCATGACTGATTTCATGGCCGATCACCGCACCGATGCCGCCGTAATTCACCGCATCATCGGCTTTGGCGTTGAAGAACGGCGGTTGCAGAATCGCAGCAGGAAACACGATCTCATTCATCTCCGGGTTGTAATAGGCATTCACGGTCTGCGGCGTCATGTGCCATTCATTGCGATCAATGGGCTTACCCAACTTGTTAAGCTCGCGCTGATAGTCGAATTGCTGCGCTCGCATGACATTGCCCACCAAGTCGCCGGCAACAGTCTTCAGCGCCGAATAGTCGCGCCATTCCTGCGGATAACCCACCTTCACGGTGAACTTGGCGAGTTTCTGTTGCGCCGCCTGCTTGGTGGTATCGCTCATCCAATCCAGGTTGTCGATTGATTGGCGATACGCAGTCAGCAAGTTGCCCACCAACACTTCCATACGCTGCTTATTGTCGGGCGGGAAATACTTGGTGACATACAGCTTGCCCAGACCTTCGCCGATAGCAGATTCCACCAACGTCAGACCGCGTTTCCAGCGCGGTCGGTTTTCCGGAATGCCGCGCAAGGTTTTGCCGGCGAAATCGAAATTGGCATCCACATAGGCCTTGGAAAGGTACGGCGCATAATCCGACAACACGCGCCACTTCAAATAGGCTTTCCAAACGGGCAAAGGCTCGCTACGTAACAACTGGCTGTAGGCCGTCACGTAACTGGGTTGACTGACCAACAAATAGTCAACTTTGTTTACGACACCTGCCGCTTGCATGAACACCGGCCAGTCAAACGCAGGCGCCAGCGTTTTCAATTGATCCAGCGGGTACTTGTTGTACGTCTTGATCGGATCGCGGTTGGTTACCTTGTCCCACTGGGCTTTGGCCAAAGCCGTTTCCAGCGTAAGTATTTTCTTAGCAGCGTCGGCAGGCTGCGGTTGCGCTGCCAACGTCAACAGAGAGGCAATGTGTGCTTGATACGCCTCGCGTATTTTCTTGTAGGTGCCATCTTCACCGTCTTGTAAATAGTAATCACGATCCGGCATGCCAAGACCAGCTTGATAGAGATCCACCGCATAGCGTGTGGAATCGCGATTGTCCTGATGTACATAGGGCACCAAGGGAACGTTCACTCCCCGCTGCACCAGATAGGCCATGCGTGCAATCACATCAGCAGGAGAACTCAGCGCATCGATAGCATTCAACTCGGTCTGCAACGGTTGCCGGCCCAGCGTGTCCAAGCGCGCCTCATCCATAAAGCTCGCATACAAATCGCGAATCTTTTGTGCCTCGCTATCGCCGGGCGGCAATTGACCCTGCAACAACTCATCGACGATGCCGCGCAATTGCATTTCAGCCGCGTCGGCCAATTCAGAGAACGCGCCGTAACGCGCCTTGTCGGCAGGGATGGTCACAGTGTCCAGCCATTTGCCATTGATGTAGCGGTAGAGATCGTCTTGCGGCCGTACCGTCGGATCAAAGTAACGTGCCTCCAAACCACTCAACTGGGTGGGTGTATTGGCGGCTTGATGGGTCACCTGGGTGTCGGCGCAAGCGACCAGCAGCGCGCAGCCCAATCCAAAACTCAGTAGTCGATGCTTCATTGCTCACGTCCTATCTCATTCAAACCATGCCAAAAAACCATTAACGGACAACTGCAAAAACCCAGCAAAAAACCCGCACCGAACCACGGTAGTTCGGCCCGTTAGAACCTGTTCACGATCTCGATCAAGGGAGGCAGTGGCCCTTCAGCGAGATCGTGAACAGGTTCTTAAGTCATCGACCGACCAAATGGCCGCAAGTGCCGCGCGAATCGTGGTTACCTGCCTGGGCTGTAGCGTGCGAGACTTCACAATTTAGACGTTACTTAACAAATCCACGCACTTTCCGTAAATACCCCCATAAAAACAATTAAAAACAATCACTTAAATGGTTTCACGACGCCGTCAAACTGATTAAATACCGACCAGACCGTATCGTTTGAGAAATTTCCCTATTGCACTACAGTCAAAGCAGTTATATGTTGCATCGCACAACCTGGCGATATCGCCCGGGTTGGAACGTAAATAGTTGGAGGTACTTATCATGATCATCATTGCAGTTGTTTTCCTGGTTGGCGTAGCCCTGTTCCTGTCTTTGCAGGCCGGCGCAGAAGGCTAATCGCTCCCTTCGGGTTACTCCGAAATTCGCTGTCTACCGCAAGGTAACAGCAAGCACACCAGCAGCCACTGGTTGCCACAGCCCCACTTTTAGAAAGGAAGGGCCTGAGCGCCAAGGCTGTTGGATTGGATCTCGCAGGTCATTACGGCCTACAGCGGGACGCTACTTCGAAGTTCGATCTCGTCCTGCCCAGAGCAGAATGAGAGTCAGCACTGCGAAAGGAATTAGCGCCAGGGCATCTGCCCACGGACCTGAGTAGAAGGGATTGTTCGCTTGTGACCACGCCGTTAGTTTGGCGTCGGCGTCACCGAACACGCCTGCCATCAGGGCAATGACAATGCCCGCAATTGCGCCCCCGGCGATATAGCCCGAGGCCATCAACAC
>JANMSB010000198.1:0-7757 GCA_031388915.1 Pseudomonadota bacterium
GCAGCGTGACGCTCCAGCAAGAGGCGAGGGACCTGACGGAGCTGCACAAAACAGAGGGGCTGTTCGCCGTCGAACGCAAGCGCCCGCTGCCGAAAGAGCCGCACGTGATCGGCATCGTGACCAGCGGTCAGGGCGCGGCCCTGCACGACATCGTGAAGGTGGCGTTCTCGCGCGCCCGCGTCCGCTTCGTGCTCGTGACGGCACCCGTGCAAGGCGCGGGCGCCGCGGAAGCGCTGGCGCGCGCGCTCAAGCTGGTCGCAAAACACCCGGAGGTGCAAGCCATCATCATCGGTCGCGGCGGCGGCTCGACCGACGATCTCGCGCCCTTCAACGAGGAGGTACTGGTGCGCGCAGTCGTGGCTTGTCCGGTGCCGGTGGTGTCTGCCGTCGGTCACGAGGTCGACGTCACCTTGGTCGATCTGGCGGTTGAAGCTTTCTATCGTTGCCGAGACGCCAAGGGCCAAACCCACTTCGGCGATAACATGCCGATGGAATGCCAAAACCTGGATACCGAGGTATTGAGTGACCGCGGCACTGTATTGCGCGTAATTGAAGGTGCAGCCTCGCGCGCCGCCAATCAGCAACGCAGAGCCGCCGATGAGGCCGCCAAGAAGGCGCAACAAGATGCCGCGATGCGCGACCGAATGCTGGTCGAAGCCTACCTGTCGGTTCAAGAAATCGAAAGTCTACGTGACCAACGACTCGGCTTGGTGGAAGCGCAAATTCGCGTCGATGAACAAAATTTGACCGCCTTGAAAGATCGCGAACAGCGCTTGCTGCGCCAAGTACAACGTTTCAAGCCTTACAGCGACAAGCCCAACGCTGGACCAATGCCCGACCATATCACCGAAGAAATGGTCAGCGTGGTCAAGAGTGGCACGGTTACCCACCAGCGCATCATCGACAAGCAGGCCGAGAAACAGGAAGTTCAGGCCAAGTTCGCCAGCGACATCAAACGCTTTAAGGAATTGAAGGGCATCAAATAAATATTGGTGCGATGCAGGCTACGCCCGCCCCGAGCTACCGAAACCGCCGTCCCCACGCTGCGTAGCGACGAACTCGTCCACGACCTCAAACTGCACCTGCGCCACCGGCACCACCACCAGCTGTGCAATGCGCTCGCCGGGATTGATGGTGAAGCTGGTCTGGCCGCGATTCCACACCGACACAAACAACTGACCCTGGTAATCCGAATCGATCAAGCCCACCAGGTTGCCCAGCACGATGCCGTGTTTATGTCCCAGGCCCGAACGCGGCAGCACAATGGCGGCATAGCCGGGATTGGCCAGATAGATGGCCATGCCACTTGGGACAAGGTGTGTATCGCCGGGCGTAAGCTCCACCGGCGCCTCTACCATGGCGCGCAAATCCACGCCCGCCGAACCCTCGGTTGCATACTGCGGTAACGGATAGTCACGGCCAAGACGCGGATCGAGAATGCGTAACTGCACGCGCGGCGGGTTAATCATGAAGGGCAAGTTCTGGTAGTTAGGGAAGGTCGGATTAACTTGCTGCTGTCATTTCGACCAAAGGGAAAAATCGTGCACGTGTTTGATGTTGCATAGTCTCGGCACCGAAAGATTTCTCGCTACACTCGAAATGACAGATCAAGCAGAGGCGACAGCTTGCTTGGCGCGATATCGCTCGGCAATCAGATTCACGAGTTGCCCGGCGAGATCGCGCTTGCTACACAGACACAGTTCGCGTTGACCGCCATTCCAGTACACGGTCAGCGCATTGTCATCTTTGTCGAACGCCAGGCCATCGCCGACTTTGTTGGCGGCAATCATGTCCAGATGTTTGCCGCTGAGTTTTGCCAGGGCATGGCGTTCGACATTGTCGGTCTCGGCGGCAAACCCGACCAGGAAGGGCGGTTTGCTGCTGTTACCGATGGTGGCGAGAATATCCGGCGTGCGGGCCAAGTCGAGCGTTAGTGCCGCAGCAGTTTTCTTGATTTTTTCGCAAGCAATATTCGCAGCGCAGTAATCGGACACGGCGGCTGTAGCCACAAAAATCTGCGCGCTATCGATCTGGGCTTGCACCGCATTCAGCATTTCCGCGGCGCTTTCCACGTTGACGCGCCCGATACCGACTGGCGTCGACAGATTCACGGGACCACTGACCAACACCACCTCGGCGCCTGCGGCGTACAGGGCTTCCGCCACGGCAAAACCCATTTTTCCGGAGCTGCGATTGGTAATAAACCTGACTGGATCGAGGCGCTCGCGAGTTGGCCCGGCAGTCACCACTGCCTTGATGCCCGCCAGCAAGTCGCTGCGCGTCGAGGGCATCAGCAAGGCCGCCAATTCGAGCGGCTCCAACATCCGGCCCCGGCCCACATCGCCACAGGCCTGTTCGCCTGCTGCGGGGCCGAGCACGCGCACACCACGCTGTTTGAGCAAGGCCACGTTGGCCTGAGTTGCCGGATGCGCCCACATGGCCTGATTCATGGCCGGCGCAATCGCAATCGGTGCGCGCGTGGCGAGACACAATGTGCTCAATAAGTCGCCAGCCAGACCATGCGCCAACTGCGCGATAAAGTCCGCGGTGGCCGGCGCAATCAGAATTTCGTCCGCCCAACGCGCCAATTCGATATGACCCATGGCCGCTTCCGCGGCGTGGTCCCATAAATCACTGCGGACCGGCAAGCCCGACACCGCCTGAAAGGTCTGTTCGGTGACAAACTCACGCGCGCCACGGGTCATGACCACCTGCACTGCGGCGCCTTGTTCTTTCAGGCGACGCACCAGGTCCGGGCTTTTGTAGGCGGCGATCCCGCCCGTCACGCCCAGCAAAATTTTGCGGCAGGGATTTTCGGAGTTCATGAGACCGCATTATTGCCAGTGCCCGGCCATACCAGCAACCAGTGGATAAGCATGTGCTAATGGCATATCTGGCATTTGGACCCAGATATGTCGCGTCGCTCCTACCCGCCGTTGCGCCAAGCTGCATCCCGAGAACGAGTTACCGGAGAACAGCATGTCGATACGCGATTGGCCGGAAGGCGAACGTCCGCGCGAGAAACTCATGAAACTGGGCGCGGCCGCATTAAGCGAAGCCGAATTGATTGCCATCTTCCTGCGCACCGGCATTCGTGGCCGCAGCGCGCTGGATGTCGGACGTGATTTGCTACAGCAATTCGGGTCGGTGCGCGGCCTGTTAACCGCTCCGCCGGAGGTGCTGTGCAAAGCGCCCGGAATGGGCATGGCCCGCTATGCCACTTTGCAAGCCGTGCTGGAATTAGCGCGCCGACATTATCAGGAGCTGATGCAATCCGGCCCGGCCCTGCTCAACCCCCAAGCGACCCGCGATTTCCTGCATATGCGCTTGCGCGATCTGCCCCACGAGGTGTTTTGCTGCCTGTACCTCGACAACCGCCATCGGGTGATCGCCTTTGAGGAACTGTTCCGGGGCACCTTGGACGGTGCCAACGTGCATCCTCGGGAGGTCGTCAAACGCGCCTTGGCCCATAACGCGGCAGCACTGATTCTGGCGCACAACCACCCTTCGGGGGTTGCCGAGCCCAGCCTTGCCGACGAGCAGATCACCCGGCGGCTGAAAGAAGCACTCGGCTTGGTGGAGATCCGCGTGCTGGATCACCTGATTGTCGGCGATGGTCGCTGCGAGTCGTTCGCCGAACGCGGCTTGCTCTAACTTAAGAAATTGGCCGGTGCGGCTTGCTCCGGCCTGCCGCCGCTGGTATAAAGCGCGACTCATTTTGGCCGGGCGCTGTTTGCCGCCGGGCACCAGAGGAAATCGCAATGTCGAGAATCTGCCAAGTCACCGGCAAGGGGCCCATGACGGGTAACACCGTGTCGCACGCCAACAATCGTCGGCGCCGTCGTTTCCTGCCCAATCTGCACACCCTGCGCTTCTGGCTGGAGAGCGAGCGTCGCTTCGTCAGCCTGCGCGTGTCCAACCATGGCCTGCGTACCATCGAAAAGAAGGGTATCGAAGTGGTAGTTGCTGACCTGCGCGCCAGCGGCGTGCGCGTTTAGTTCGGTATTTAGGAGAGCATCGCCATGCGCGACAAGATCAAACTGGTTTCTACGGCCGGCACCGGCCACTTCTACACCACCACCAAGAACAAGCGTCTGCACCCAGACAAAATGGAAGTGAGCAAGTACGACCCCAAGGTCAAAAAGCACGTTCCTTACAAGGAAGCCAAGATCAAGTAATTGATCTGGTTTCTGGTACCGACCGGCCCGCTTCAGCGGGCCGTTTCGTTTTGATTGATGGAATTATTTCCTGTCGTCACAATCCGACGATTGGCAGATGCGATTCCCCCCTCCCAGACTGGCGGGCCTGCCGCTACCGTTTCAATTCAGACACTCACGGGAAGTAGAACCATGAACAGCAAACTTCGAATCACCTGCGCCGCCATGGGGCTCGTCGTCTTGAGCACGGCCTGCACCACCATCAATCCCTATACCGGTGAGCAACAAACCTCCAAAGCCGTCAAAGGCGCGGCCATCGGCGCTGGCGTAGGCATCGTCGCGGGCCTGCTGACCGGCGGTAATGACCTGCGCAATGCCGCAGTGGGCGCTGGCATCGGCGCGATCGCCGGCGGCAGCGTCGGCGGTTACATGGACGTACAGGAAGCCAAGTTGCGCCAGACCATGCAGGGCACCGGCGTCACCGTCACCCGCAACGGCGACAACATCACACTGAACATGCCGGGCGCCATCACCTTTGCCAGCAACAGCGCCGACCTCAACGCGCAGTTCTTCAGCGCCCTCGATGGCGTCGATCGGGTGTTGAAGGAATACAACAAGACCATGATCGAGATTGCCGGCCACACCGACAGCACCGGCAGCGCTGCATTGAATCAGTCCTTGTCGCAGCGCCGCGCTCAGGCGGTAGGCAGCTACTTGAGCAGCCGCGGCGTGACTAGCAATCGCATCATCACCGTAGGCGCCGGTCCCTCGCACCCGATTGCCAGCAACGACACTCCGGCAGGACGTCAACAGAATCGCCGCGTGGAGCTGACCATCGTGCCGAACGTAGCGCAGTAAATTCGCTTCGCTTAAGAAAAGAAAATGAAAAGGCCAGCAGTTGCTGGCCTTTTTCATTGAGCTCCTAGGGTCTGTTCTGCTTGTTGCTCAACCCGACTGCGGTTTGCCCTGCCGTGCGCTGCTGGACTAGCATGGCCGCACCGCGCGCCTGGCAGCGGAGGCCGTGATGCATATTCATACAAACGACACCACACGCTTACGCTGGATCGCCACGCATATCCTGCCGCTGGAACACGAAGTGCGCGGCTGGTTGGCGGCGCACGCGCGCAGTCTGTCCCAATCCGATATCGACGACGTCATCCAGGAAGCCTATGCCCGCATCTGGAAGACCGGGTGCGAGCGCATCACCGAACCGCGTGCCTACTTGTATACCACCGTGCGCAACCTGCTCGCCGAGCAGGCGCGGCGGGCGCGCGTTGTGCCGATGGAGCGAATGGGGGAAATCGACAGCTTGCGCATCATCAGTGATGAGCCCGGGCCCGAACGGCGTGAAAGCGCGCGCCAGGAACTGGTGCGTCTGATGGCGGCGGTGGCCGAACTGCCGCCGCAATGCCGGCAGGCGTTCGAGCTGCGCAAGTTCAAGGAGCTGTCGCAGCGCGAGATCGCTGCGGCCATGGGCATTGCGGAGAAAACGGTGGAGAAACATTTGGCGAAGGCACTCACGCGGATCACGCAGGCTATGGATGCGGACCGCACGCAAGCCGAGAACGCGAGCGCCGGTACGACTCATGCGAAACGACATCACACAGATTGAACAAACGGCGGCGCACTGGGCAGTGCGCGTCGACAGCCCGCTTACCATCGAAGAGCGGCAGGCACTGGATGCATGGCTGGCGCACGATTCGCGTCACCTGGGTGCGTTCGTGCGTGCGAGTGCGCAGTGGCAGGATTTCGACCGCCTTGGCTCAATGATCAAGGGTTCAATGGTAAAGGGTTCGATGGTAATGAACGCCGAACTAACACGTGATCGCGGCGCCGCAGCGGCGGTCGCGCCGCAGCAGCGATTCAATCGCCGCTCGTTGATCGCCGCCCTGATGGCTGGCGTTGGTGTCACGGGACTCGGCTGGTCGACGCTGCTCCCCGCTGGCACGCTGTACTCCACTGGCGTGGGCGAGATTCGCCGCATCGCCCTGGAGGATGGCTCCACACTGGTGCTCAACACCGACAGCCAGGTGCGGGTGAACTTCAGCACCCAACTGCGCGAACTCAATTTGCTCCAGGGCGAAGCGTTGTTCGAAGTCGCAAACGACCTTGCCGGCCGGCCTTTCGAAGTGCGTGCCAACGACTGGCGGCTGCGTGCTGCGGGCACGGTGTTCAACCTGCGCCTGCGCGGCACGGAAGTCGATGTCACCGTATCCGAGGGGGCTGTCGACCTGCAACGCATCGGCGCCGTGGATGCAAACGCCAGTGCGCAGCGCATCACCGCCAACGAAGAATTCATTCTCGATACGACTCATCAAGCAGTTAGCATAGAAAAACTCGAGCCTCGGCGCATCGAGCAACGACTGGCCTGGGTACGCGGCATGGTGGCATTTTCCGGCGAACCGCTCGCCACTGCGGTGGCGGAAATCAATCGCCACAATCGCCGCAAACTCGTGATCGACGATGCGGCGCTGGCGGCGCAGCCGGTGGTGGGCGCATTCCGTGCGACGGATATCGACGGCTTCGCGGCGGCGGTTGCGGCCGCGTTGAACGCCGAAGCCGTCGTGCAAGACAGCAGCGTGCATTTGCGCATACGATCATAGGATAGCGCAGCGACACCGGAATTCGGTGCGCGTCGATGGGGGAACCTTCGGCTTCATTCATCTCCTTTGAATAAGCCGATTGAGAATTTAAAAATCTAAGCAGGGGGAAGGCTCATGACTCGACATTCCAAACGTAAAGCGCAGATTACGGGCTGCGTCGCAGCATGGTTTGCCAGCGGCGCGCAGGCCGGAGATGTACACACCTTCGACATCGCGAGCGGCAGCGCCACCGCAGCCATTCATGCATTCGCCGATCAATCGGGGTTGCAGATTCTCGCTGCAGCACGCGGTCTGGAGAGTAAACAACTGAATGGCGTGAGCGGTGAGCTGGCCACTGATGACGCACTGGGTCGCTTGTTGGCGGGTTCGGGTCTTAAGTACAAATACGTGGGGCAGCATGCGGTGGCGCTGGTGTCAGACGACGTCACCGGTACTCTGCCGCCGATCAATCCCCGGTTTCTGCTGGCGCAGACGACGCCGGTTCCACCCGCGCCGCGCGAGGAGCCTGCCGATGCCAAGGCGATGTTGGAAGAAATCATCGTGACGGCGCAGAAGCGCACGCAGTCGCTGCAGGATGTCTCGCTGTCGGTGTCGGCGGTGAGCGCGGACGCGCTCGTCAACAGTCAGACCAATTCGATCGAAGCGCTGCAGTACCTGGTACCCAGCATTAGCTTCGGCAACGACTTCAACTTCGCCAAGTTGTTCATTCGCGGCATTGGCCTGAACAGCTCTTTCCCCGGCGCCGATCCTTCAGTGGCGCTGCACGTCGACGGCGCGGTGATCGCGCAGGCTGGCGCACAGATGAGCGCCATGTTCGATCTGGAACGCGTCGAGGTGCTACGTGGGCCGCAGGGCACGCTGTACGGCCGCAATGCGACCGGTGGCGCAGTCAATCTGATTACGGCCAAACCCACCGACACGCTCAGCGGCTACGCGCGACTCACCGTTGGCGGCAGCGCTTTGCAGACGCTGGCCGAAGGAGCGATTGGCGGCCCCC
>JANMSB010000234.1:0-5965 GCA_031388915.1 Pseudomonadota bacterium
AATCGCGGTGGCTTCGGATGAAAAGGGCACCATCGCCAAGAGCTATCAACTGAATATCAGACCCGCCATGGAAACCGCCAAGGATTCGCGCGGCATTGCCATTGACCACGCATTCGCCGAGCGCACCACATTCATCGTGACACCCGATGGCAAGGTGGCAGCGACCGTCGGTGGCGTCACACCCGTCGAAAATGTCGAGCAGAGCTTGGCTGCGGTAGAGAAATTGAAAGCAGGAAAATAATGCTTTCGTGTAGGGCGCAGTAAGCGAAGCGCACTGCGCCTTAAACAACACAGCCATCAATCCTCATACCTCGGAATATCACCTCCAACCAAACCCCACTCCAGCGAATAAACCCCCATCTTCACCAATCGGTGAAACGTCGAATGCGGCCAATCAGCAACGCGCCGCACCAACTCATGCTTCACCGGATTAAAATGCACATAGTCCATGTGCGCCGCGAAATCGCGGTCGTCGCGAATCAGATGCTCCCAGTAACGACGCTGCCAAACACCACGCTCCTCCCGGCGCATGCGCGCATCGTTGCGATATTCGGTAACGGGAATCGCTTTGGAGAAGCGTTGTTTGATTAAAGACCAACGCGTTGCATAGTCCGAATCGTCGGGCGGCAATTCGATCACGCAATGCAAATGATCAGGCAACACCACCCAGCCATGTATCGTGAACGGATGTCGCGCACGCACATAGACCACCGCCTGACGCAACGCATCGATATGACGAACCAGCAAGTCGTTGTGATGACGCTCCAGCAACGTCACCGTAAAGAAATACGTCCCTCCCGGACACCATACCCGTCGATAGTTCGGCATACCTGCCTCCTTGTTGTCACCTATTCACCCCACACATCAAACACCCAAAATCCACCATGCGCAACAGATGATCACAACAACAGGAAGGTGTAGAGGTAAGACGTAGGGCGTCGGTAAGCGCAGCGCACCGCGCCACCTTTCGCGACGAATTCACCGGCAGCTTAAGAGGCGCAGTGCGCGGACGCTTACTGCGCCCTACCCCAACAAGGAGTCACTGCGGGTTACGCGTTACGCCAAGATGCTGGGTTATTCGCATGACCAGCAATACGTGGAGCTGTTAAAGCGCGTAATGATCGCCAGCCCACACCTACCAATAAAGAAATCCGCCGCCAAAGCGTTGGATAACCTGAAGTCCTAGCGCGCGTCGAAACACTTGGCCTGATTAGCGGCGGATTTGCGCCTGGTCAATCCGCCATCACCAGCCCGAGAGCAGGCTGGTGATAAAGCGAAGCGAGATGCCAGTTATTTTCTAAACGCTTCCTGAGCATTAATTTCCTTTTGCATTTTGGTCGCTACAGCTTGGGAGGCGCGCTGTGCAGATAGAGAAAAATTACTCTTGAATTCAGAAAATGGAGCCTGTCCGCTCTCCTTGAATTCCCGTTCCCACACCTTGTTGCCATTCTGATCCACAGCCACACAAGTCAAGGTCACAGTGAAATCGGTAGGCGGCCAGGTAAAGGCGCTACTGGACGATGACTTGGTGGTGATCGTCGGCAAAAATACGTACGAAATATTGTTGTCGGAAAGTTCCTTGGCATCATTCGCGGAGTTGAGACGCTTCACATCCTTAAACTGATTGTAAAGAACCTTTTGGATCATCGGCTCCAGCTCTTTGTAAGGAAAGTAAACAACCTTGTCGCCACCGCCTCCTGGTGTCGTCACCTTCTTTTCGCGGTCTGCAGATGCAATGTAATAACCAACGTTTTTGTCGATGGGCACCACATCCTTACGGTCGATCTGAGACAAATCCGGTGTGATCACTATTTGATGAGCACATCCCGACAAAACAACCATACCAATCAACGCAACCAATCTCTTCATGACACTTTCCCTCTAAGTATTATTTGAATCCGAACGCTAAACGACGAAAACACTCACCTCTTGATCGCTGCAATAAATTCAGGGTCCGTAAAAAGGGCCGTCAGCAGCCTCTGAATAACCACTGGATAGTTCTGGTTTGCCCGAGGGATAGCAACGGCGCCAACAAAGCTTGAATCCCAGTCGTAGCGCGCCGATTTCACGGCGTCATACTTCACTGTACTGCTCTCCCGCACAACAAAGCGGGCTTCGACTGCTGCGTACGCCTTTGATGCCCCGGAAGCATCCAATTCATTCCTGAGCAGAGCACCAGATATTTGCAGATCGGAATTGGCATCCAGCAAGCGCGCATCGTCCAACTCTTGTTTCAGCGCGTTTTGCAGGTATGCCGTAAATGAACCATAAGGCGACACGTAAGAACCGCCTCTGATCGTTAACTTATCGACATTGGTTTTGGCTTTCTGGTCTTTGGAAACATCAGCCACTTTGATCAATTTAAGTTGCTGACCTCTTAGCGCTGCGACGTTGTCGAAATTGGAATTGTATTTTGGTGCCACTGTTGAACAAGCGGATAACCCTGCCATGATCAACAAGACGCCAATCCATTTTATTTTTGCCATGATTCTGGATCCTTATATCTTCAGTTAATTTTTTAATAACCTAAGTGACTAACCTGGCAGGGTTGCCCCCAACTGAGAATAATCAAGGTTGCTTTAGAAATCCACCAGAGATTGACTCTATGGCCTGCAGTTACTTGTCGGCATCAATTTTCTATGCAGGAAGTGATACCCGTAGACAGCAAGTCGCAATCGTTTCAAACGGATGCCTGTTTTGCACGATACCGAATGCCGCGCGAAAGCAATCAATATAAGTCACCAGCAAGTCAGTTGAACGGTCTACCAAATTAACCGTGAAGAAATACGTTCCGCCTTTGGCTTGCGAGCGTCGATAACCCATGTGATACCTCCCTGCATCCAAATCTTCGGAGGTTGGGCTGAGTCTGCGAAGCCCCACACCAAACATCACCGAAGTTAAATCATGTTGGGCTTCGCAGACTCAGCCCAACCTACAAGAACTACATGAGCCCAACTTACGCGTTGTTCAGATGCTGGTTATTTCGATGGAATTACTTCGGCAGGTATCGTGGCCTTCGCATAGATGATTGAACCTTGCTCGGGCGTAATTGATGTAGACAATTCGACTCCTTTTTTATTCGAATCGCCATAGTAGATTCGGAGACTACGCACTTGGATGCTTCCCGGGTCAACTTTTGGTACGTTGACGTACTCTTCCGCACCCTTTATCGATGTATGCTGAATGAATGTACTGGCGGATACGGTGAATTCAAACGGACTGTTCGATCTGTTTGTGCCAGAAACCTCCACAACCACAAAGTCGCCTTCGCGACGGACGAATCGTACAGAGATCGGGTACTCATTAAGTGCATACGAATCTGCAAGCGTTGAGTCTGAAAAACTCAGAATATCCTTCCAACCCTCATGCCTCAGTACTTCACTACGGCGCGACTCGGCTGTGCGCAAGACATCTGGTAGCACTTTCGAATCAGCCTCCTGAAGGATAGAGATCAAAATCCACCCTGCTAGCCCGAGAAACCCAAATATGGTTACCACCGCCATGGCCGCGTATCCTGGTGGTTGCGGAACGCTTTCTAGCTTTGGGAATACTCGTCCCTTAGTTTGTGCCGAGGAAATTCGTAATACATTGCTGTCGTTAAAATCTCCGCCACCAACTAGCAAAATCGCCCCGACATCATCCGCACCCGGCAATCTTTCTACCCTCAAAATGCAACCATCCAAAGTTATGCCGGCACTTGAGTGAGCAACTAAAGCATATTGTCGCTTCGGATCTAGCTCTATCGCAATATCGCTTTCGTTTCGGTGACCGCGATTTAGAACAGTAAAGATGACTGCTAATTCGTCATCTCCAAGCTGCGAATGAGGGTAATAGCGAGCAACAACGTTGAGTCTACGTAAGAGCAAGTACCAACTAAGTAGCGCAACTACCCCGCCTCCCGCGACTCCGATCAGGATTTGCTGAAATGCGCTCATTTATTTCCTTGCCGATCAGGGCATAGCACCGAGCACACAATATCAATCTCACATTTGCAAGCAGCATGATTGATGCCTTTCAGCTTCAGCCCGCCCTACATAATCACATTACCCGCACTTCGAATCCGCGCAATTCAAACAAGTCATACACCCATCCATCATGATCACGGCGGTGGTGTTGCACTTGACGCACATCTGCGCGCCTTCGGGAAATAAGCTTTTAGCGAAGGCGTCGGTTTGTTTGCTGCGGGCTTCGAACTCGGCTTTCTTTTCTTCGATGAGTTTTTTGCGGTGCTCGTCCATTTCGGTTTTCTTGAGCAGGCCGATGAACTGCAGGTGACGTTCGATGACATGGCCGAGCTCGGCAATGATCGAGGGCATGAAGCGGCCGCCGGTTTGCCAGTAGCCGCCGCGTGGATCGAACACGCCTTTCATTTCTTCTACTAAGAACGTGACGTCGCCGCCTTTGCGGAACACGGCGGAGATGATGCGCGTCAGCGCCACGATCCACTGGAAGTGATCGAGGTTCTTGGTGTTGATGAAAATCTCGAACGGGCGGCGCTGTTCGTGCGGCGTACCTTCGTTGAGCAGCATGTCGTTGATGGTCACGTACATGGCGTGATCGGACACCGGGGTTTTGATCTTGTAGGTGGAGCCGATGAGCATGTCGGGACGCTCGAGCTTTTCGTGCATCCACACTACGTTGTCTTCCTGACGCAACACAGGCGCTGCCTTTTCAGCAGCCGCCTTGGCGGCGGCAGCGTCTTCAGGTTTTTCGACGCGGTACTTTGAAATCTTTTTGTCGATGGTGATCATGGTTTGCAAACCTTCAGTTCCCGGCTCATTCACTACCGAATGAGCCAAATCAATTCGTTCGCCCTGAGCCTGTCGAAGGGTGAACACCAATGTGTTTCGAAGAGTTCATGGTTCGACAGGCTCACCACGAACGGAGCTGAGAACGTGCCCTAAAATTTCCCGTAATAGCCTTCTTTCAAGGCGTCGAACAAGTTGGCGGCGGTGTGCATTTCGCCGTCGTACATCACTTCTTCGTCGCCCTTGAGTTTGACTTCGCCGCCGTCTTCCAGCGTGAACACGTAAGTGGTGTTCTTCAAATCTTGTTCCTTGACCAACACGCCTTGGAAGGCTTCGGGGTTGAAACGGAAGGTGGTGCAACCCTTCAAGCCCTGTTCGTAGGCATAGCGATAGATGTCTTTGAAGTCTTCGTACTTGTAGTCCGTTGGAATATTTGCGGTCTTGGAGATAGACGAGTCCACCCACAACTGTGAGGCGGCTTGAATGTCCACATGCTCTTTGGGCGTGACGTCATCGGCGGTAGTGAAGTATTCCGGCAGCTTCTCATTCGGGTTCTCCGAATTCGGCATGGCGCTGGCATTGATCATTTCGCGATACGCCAGCATTTCAAAAGAGAACACGTCGATTTTTTCTTTCGATTTTTTACCCTCGCGAATCACATTGCGGAAATAGTGATGCGCAAACGACGGCTCGATGCCATTGGACGCATTGTTGGCCAACGACAGCGAGATGGTGCCGGTGGGTGCAATCGAGCTGTGGTGGGTGAAGCGACCACCGACTTCGGCGAGCTCATCCACCAACTCGGGTGCGGCTTCGGCAACGCGCTGCATGTAGCGGCTGTAACGCGCATGCAGCACACGGCCGGTGATCTTCTGACCAACGCGCCAACCATCGCGCACCATCTCCGGACGCTTGCGCAGCATTTCCTTGGTGACTTCGAACTCTTCCATCATGATCGGCGCGGGACCTTTTTCGCGCGCCAATTCCAGCGCCGCTTCCCAGCCGGCCAGCGCCATTTCGCGCGACACGTTCTGCGTAAACGCCACCGACTTCTTCGAACCATACTTCATGCACAGCATGGTAATGGTGGAACCGAGACCTAAGAAGCCCATGCCATGACGGCGCTTGCGCAGGATTTCATCGCGCTGCCCACCCAACGGCAGGCCGTTGATCTCCACCACGTTGTCGAGCATGCGCGTGAATACTTTCACGACCTT
>JANMSB010000280.1:0-3299 GCA_031388915.1 Pseudomonadota bacterium
CACGCGCTGCGCCGGGCTGCTGGCAACGCTCGGGCAGGTCTTGCAGACGAAAGAACACGCCCTTGCTGGTGCCACCGCGTATGTAGGTGGCGGGAACTTTGATCTGAGGTACATGAGCCATTGATTGATCTCGCTCCCTCCGCCGCGCAGCGGGGGAGGGCGGGGTTGGGGGCATTCCTAAGCCGCTTGATTCGATGACGCGAGGAAGTCCTGCGCGAAGCGCTGCAACACGCCACCCGCTTCGTACACCGACACTTCTTCGGCGGTATCGAGACGGCAGGTCACCGGTACTTCCACCTGTTCACCGTTCTTGCGATGAATGACGAGTGTCAGGTTCGCCCGCGGCGTAAGTTTACCCACCACATCGTAGGTCTCCGTGCCGTCGATGCCGAAGGTCGTACGGTTCTGGCCCGCCTTGAACTCCAGCGGCATCACACCCATACCGATCAGGTTGGTGCGATGAATACGTTCAAACCCTTCGGCAACAATCGCTTCCACACCCGCCAGACGCACGCCCTTGGCAGCCCAGTCTCGCGAGGAACCCTGACCATAGTCAGCGCCCGCGATAATGATCAACGGTTGTGCACGATCCATATACGTTTCGATGGCTTCCCACATACGCACCACTTTGCCTTCGGGCTCAATGCGCGCCAGCGATCCTTTCTTCACCTTGCCATCGACTACCGCCATTTCATTCATCAGCGTCGGGTTGGCAAACGTGGCGCGCTGCGCCGTAAGGTGATCGCCGCGATGCGTGGCGTAAGAGTTGTAGTCCTCTTCGGGCAGGCCCATCTTCTTCAGATACTCGCCCGCAGCACTGTCACCCATAATGGCATTCGACGGCGACAAGTGATCGGTGGTGATGTTGTCACCCAGTACGGCCAAGGGACGCATCGCCTTCAAGGTGCGCTCGCGCGCCGCCAGTGCGCCTTGGCCTTCGGTATCCCAATATGGCGGACGACGAATGTAGGTGCTCTGCGAACGCCAAGCATACAACGGGCTGACCTTCTCACTGCTCTTCGTGAAAGTGAACATCGGCTCGTAGACTTTGCGGAATTGCTCAGGCTTGACACTCTTCGCCACAATCGCGTCGATCTCTTCGTCAGTGGGCCAGATGTCTTTGAGCGTCACGGCCTGACCGTCTTTGTCGATGCCCAACACATCCTTCTCGATATCGAAACGCACCGTACCGGCAATGGCATAGGCAATCACCAGCGGCGGCGAAGCGAGGAACGCCTGCTTCGCATACGGATGAATGCGCCCGTCGAAGTTGCGGTTGCCGGATAGCACTGCTGTCGCATACAAATCACGATCAATAATTTCCTGTTGGATTTTCGGATCGAGTGCACCGCTCATGCCGTTACACGTAGTGCAGGCGAAGGCGACGATGCCGAAGCCCAGTTGTTCCAACTCTGACAGCAGCTTCGCTTCTTCCAGATACAACTGCACGGTCTTGGAACCAGGCGCCAACGAAGACTTCACCCATGGCTTGCGTGTGAGGCCGCGCGCATTCGCATTGCGCGCCAGCAAGCCGGCAGCAATCACGTTGCGTGGATTGCTGGTGTTGGTACATGAAGTGATGGCGGCGATGATCACTGCGCCATCGGGCATCTTGCCCTCCCAATTATTCAGGGCAGGTTGTTCCCATTGGGCGGCGATGCCGCGCTCGGCCAGCGCCGAGGTCGGCAGACGCTTGTGCGGATTCGACGGACCGGCCATGTTGCGAACTACGGAAGACAGATCGAACTTAAGTACACGCTCGTACTGCGCGGTCTTCAATGCATCGGCCCACAGGCCAGTGTGCTTGGCATAGGTTTCGACCAGCGTGACTTGGTGCTCGTCGCGGCCGGTGAGCTTGAGATAATCAATGGTCTGTTTGTCGATGAAGAACATCGCCGCCGTCGCGCCGTACTCGGGCGCCATGTTGGAAATGGTGGCGCGATCACCCAGTGTCAGCGCCGCGGCGCCTGCACCGTAGAACTCAAGGTACGCGCCGACAACTTTTTCCTTGCGCAGGAATTCGGTTATCGCCAGCACGACGTCAGTGGCGGTAATACCGGGCTGCGGCTTGCCCGACAGCTCCACGCCGACGATGTCCGGCAGACGCATCCACGAAGCACGGCCGAGCATGACGTTCTCGGCTTCCAAACCACCCACACCAATCGCAATCACACCCAATGCATCGACGTGCGGTGTATGGCTGTCGGTGCCCACCAACGTATCGGGGAACGCAACACCGTCCTTCGCATGAATCACCGGCGACATTCTCTCCAGATTGATCTGGTGCATGATGCCGTTGCCGGCCGGGATGACTTCCATGTTGTTGAAGGCTTTCTTGGTCCACTCGATGAAGTGGAAGCGATCTTCATTGCGACGATCTTCGATCGCGCGGTTCTTGGCGAAGGCGTCTTTATCGAAGCCACCAAATTCGACGGCGAGCGAGTGATCAACGATCAGTTGCACCGGCACCACTGGGTTGACCTTGGCCGGGTCACCACCCATCAGCGCAATGGCATCGCGCAGACCGGCAAGATCCACCAGCGCGGTCTGGCCGAGAATGTCGTGACACACCACGCGCGCCGGGAACCAGGGAAAGTCCAGGTCGCGCTTACGTTCGATCAGTTGGGTCAGGTATGCCTTCAGCTTCTCCGGCTCGGCGCGGCGAACCAGATTCTCCGCCTTCACGCGCGAGGTGTACGGCAGCGTGTCGTAGGCGCCCGGCTTGATCGCATCGACGGCGGCGCGGGCATCGAAGTAGTCCAACTGGGTTCCGGGCAGGTTCTTGCGGTATGCGGTATTCATGGAGGCCGTACTTACACTTCTGGAGCGGGATGAGATCTGGATTTTAGCCTTAATCCGCCAGCGCATGGGCGGGCCGTTGCTCGGGCGTGGCCCCCCGGTGGGTTGGAAAACCGACGCCTTCAAGGGCAGCAAATAAACCAGCGCGTCATTCGTCGTACTACTAGTGCCGGGACCCATCGAGTGGTCCGGTACGATTTGCTTGAGATTTAATTTCCATACAATTTTTTAGAGGTCAATCACCATGCGTGCTTTTATCATTGCCGCCACACTTGCCGCGTCACTTGCTTCCGCCTCGGCGTTGGCGCAAGCCGCGGCCTATACCACCGCAGCAACTGAAATTGGAACGTTGCTGGACGACCCCGCCGCAAAAGCGGTGCTCGACAAATATATTCCAGGCTTTTCGGCCGGGGCGAACGTTGAAATGGCCAGGGCAATGACCCTGAAGTCAGTTCAGGAATTCAGGCCGGAAATGTTTACCGACAAACTCTTGGCGGATA
>JANMSB010000308.1:0-1998 GCA_031388915.1 Pseudomonadota bacterium
CGCCCCTACGGTGGCTGCGGCAACAGCTGGTGCACCGGCGGTCCTTGAATCATCAACGTACCCGAGCGACCGGCCACCGTGCCGCGCAGCAATTGATGTACCGGCAAACGATGCGTGTCCAGGTGTCGGAAAATTTCGCGGGAAGTAGTGAGTTGGTAACCCTGCGCCTGCCAGCCCAACAACAGTTGTTCGAACACAGGCAACAATTTCATGCCCTCTAATTCGGCATGTAGTGTGTACACCGGCGCATGCTCGGTGGGTTGTGCGGTGAGTTGCAGCACTTGCTGTGCAACGTTGTGTACGTCGATGTTGCCCACGCCGAGTAGCTCATCCAGTGTTGGTAGCGTGCTGGGTAACTGCGGGCAGGCGATGACTTGATTGTTCACGTAAGGCATGAACGGTGAATGGCCACGGCAATCTGAGCTGTAATCAAAGCCCAACTTGGCGGTGAGACCCACGGCATGCGCATTCATCTGCCAACCGGCTGCGCCATGTGTCAGCGGCGGTTGTCCAAACACCTCGGCGAAGCGCTGCACTGCCAACTGCATTTCACGCTCGGTCCACTGCGCGTCGGCGTGTTCGACGCCACCCTGCCAGCGGATGTGGTCCCAGGTATGAATGCCGACTTCATGACCGGCTGCTTGCACGGAGCGCAATATATCGACGCAGCGTTTGCCGATGTCCGGACCTGGTAGCAAGACACCGTACAGCAGCGTCTGCAATCCATAGTGACTGACCACCGACGTGCGACTGACCTTGCTTAGAAAACCTGGGCGAAATACGCGCTTCAACGCACGTCCGGTGTGATCCGGACCTAGCGAAAATAAGAAGGTAGCCTGCAGGTTGAGTTTATCCAGCAAGCGCAGCAAGTTCGGTACGCCTTCGCGTGTGCCGCGATAAGTATCGACGTCGATTTTGAGCGCGAGTTTGGTCATCGAAAATGCCCCCACCCTAGCCCTCCCCCGCTTCGCAGGGGAGGGGACAAAATGAAATCGTGTCTGACTCCCTCCCTCGCGAAGCGGGGGCTGCTCCAGTGCATCCATGCGCTCGCACCATTTGTGCCTCCTGCACAGCAGAGGGCTGGGGTGGGGGCATCAAGAAACCAACTCCTGCGCCTCGCGCACCTGCGTGCGATACGACTCGAAAATACGTTGCAGTGCATCCTGCATGGTGACGCGCGGCTGCCAGTTCAAATCTTTGCAGGTGTTGTCGATTTTGGGGACGCGATTCTGCACGTCCTGATAACCGCTGCCGTAGTAGTCCTGCGAGGTGACCTCAATCAGGTGCACCTTCTTGGCCGATTCGGCATATTCCGGATATTGCGTGGCCAGCTCCAACATATCGGTTGCCAGTTCGCGCACCGAGAAGTTATTGGCGGGATTGCCGATGTTGTAAATTTTGCCGGTGGCAATACCATCCTTGTTTGCAATGATGGCCATCAAGGCGTCGATGCCGTCGTCGATATGCGTGAACGAACGTTTTTGTTGGCCGCCATCGACCAGCTTAATGTTTTCGCCGCGCACGATATGCCCCAGGAATTGCGTTAACACGCGCGAGCTGCCTTCCTTGGTGGTGTTGATCGAGTCGAGGCCGGAGCCGATCCAATTGAAGGGGCGGAATAAGGTGTAATCGAAGCCGCGCTCCTGGCCATAGGCATGAATCACGCGATCCATCATTTGTTTGGCGCAGGCATAAATCCAGCGTGGCTTATTGATGGGGCCATAAACAATGTTAGAGGTTTCCGGGTCGAATGCTTCGTCGCTGCACATGCCGTACACCTCGGAGGTGGACGGAAAAATCAGTCGCTTCTTATATTCCACGGCAGCACGAATGATGGGCAGGTTGGCTTCGAAGTCGAGTTCGAATACGCGCAAAGGTTCTTTGACGTAGGTCGCCGGCGTGGCAATCGCCACCAGCGGCAGAATCACATCGCATTTCTTGATGTGATAAGCAATCCATTCGCGATTGATGGTGATGTCGCCTTCGAAGAAGTGAAAG
>JANMSB010000381.1:0-15307 GCA_031388915.1 Pseudomonadota bacterium
TTTCGACCATTTCGGTCCAGTGATGGATAAGGAAATCGGTCAGCGTCAGAACGGTGTGATGATTTCCAACGGAATGGGCAAGGCACTGACCTATGCACTGTTCAGTTTGCAGGAACGTGGCCGCTTGATGGTCGGCCATGGCGATGAGATCTATGAAGGCCAGATCGTCGGCATTCATAGCCGCGACAACGACCTGGTGGTCAATGCGCTCAGAGCGAAGAAGCTCACCAACATGCGCGCTTCCGGCAAGGACGAGAATCAGGTGCTCAGCAACCCGATTCGCTACTCCCTGGAACAGGCCATGGAGTTCATTGACGACGACGAACTGGTTGAAATCACGCCGATGCAAATTCGGATACGTAAGCGTTTCCTCAAGGAGCATGAGCGCAAACGTCCTGGCCGCGCCGAGGAAAGCGCCGATTGAGTCCGTGCTGTAGAAGTAGGATTGCGTAACGGTCTGATGTCCTGCCGGACATTAGGTCGCATAGAACAATCATCGAACTACGTAAAACGCGAGCCGGGTCACAACCGGTTCCGGCAACTCTCCCTAGGATTCCGAACTATCGCTATCCCCGCGAAATCATTGGTCTAGGCATCTCGCCAGACCTGAGCGCTGGGCAGTCAGAAGGTTCGGTTCTTGATGAATAAACTGCTGGATCAGCAGCTGCGGGAAGCAACTACCGCTGAAGGGCAGTTGGATGTGCCGCGCCTGTTGGCGGCCATCGAACGCGCTTACGCGCACCACGAAGAAGAACGTCGCGGTGTGGTGCGTTCCATGCAAATGATGTCCGATGAGGCCAATGCGCTGACGCGCGAAATCCGCGAAACCAACGCCAGCCAATTACAAGCGGTACTCGATCACGTCAAGGATGTGATCATCACCATCACCGAGTCCGGCCATATCGCCACCATCAATGCCACCGGTCAACGGGTGTTCGGCCGAATGGAAGCGGAAGTCATAGGACGTTCTTTGGAGGTACTGCTGCCCGAGTTGCAAGGCAGATCGGTGGCGAACGAATTGGAGCAATTAGCGACGCGCCTTGACGATACCCACTTCGATCTGGCGCCCAAGGAAACGGTGGGACTGCGCGCCGACGGCAGTTCCTTCAGCGCGGAAATGGCCGTCAGCAAGACCACGGTCAGTCGTCGCAATGTCTACGTGGTGTGTTTGCGCGATACCACCGACCGCAAACAAGCGGAATCGGAGTTGCGCGACAGCGAAGCGCGCTATCGCACCCTGGTGGAACATGCTCCGGAAATTATCGTGGTACTGGACGCCGTCGCGCATCGCCTGATCGACGTTAACGAAAATGCCGTGCGGTTCTTCAAACAAACCCGTGGGGCGTTATTGGCGCTGAGTCCGGAAAAACTCAGTCCAGCCACGCAACCCGATGGCCGTGCTTCGCCGCTGGCGTTCCAGCAGGAAATCAAACGCGCCCTCAGTGGCGCAGCGCCGGTGTTCGAATGGTGCTACTGCGATGGCGACGGCCATGAAGTGTCCAGCGAAGTGCGTTTGATTCGTTTGCCGTCGTCCACCGGCTCGCTGATTCGCGGCAGCATCACCGACATCACCGAACGCAAGCGCGCCGAACTATTGGCTGCCGGCGAACGCCGCGTGTTCGAGCGCTTGGCCGCGAATGTGGATTTGAGCACCACGTTGAGCGCTATCACCGAGATGGTGGAGCGAGTAAACAAGGACGCTATCTGCTCGGTCAGTTTGCTGGACGAGCGTGGCGAGCGACTGCGCATCTGCGCTGCGCCATCGCTGCCTAGCAGCTATGCCAAGGCCATGGCGAACTTGTCGTGCGGTTTGCGCAATGGCTCGTGCGCCGCAGCGGTCTACTTGCGGCGGCAAGTGTTGGTGGCAGATATTTCCCGTGACGCCTTGTGGGAAAACAAACGCGGTCCAGCCTTGGCGGCTGGCTTTCGCGCGTGTTGGTCGACGTTGATCCATGCCGCTGACGGCCGTGAGTTGGGCACCGTGGCGTTGTATTTCAGTGCGCCGCGGCAACCGATTCGCCGCGACTTCGATTTGATGTCGCGTATTGCCCAGTTGGCCGGCATCGCGATTGAGCGGCGTAGCGGCCAGGATGCGCTGCGTGATAGCGAGCTGCGCTACCGGCGCCTGTTCGACAACGTCGTTGAAGGCGTTTACAGCGCCACCGTTGAAGGCCGTTTCATCTCGGTGAATCCCGCCTTGGAAAAAATGGTGGGTGTCGATAGTGTTGAAGAGTTATTGGCCTTGCCCATGGAACGTATTTACGCCGATCCCTTGGCGCGCTTCGAGATTATTGCGGCCATTGCCCGCGATGGTGAGGTGCGCGATGCGGAATTTCAGTTGCGACGCATGGATGGTTCGACACTGACAGTAGTGGAAAACGCACGCGCCGTGCGTGACGAACAAGGTCGGCTGACGGGGTTCGAGGGCACCATCTCCGACATCAGCGCGCGTAAACAAGCTGAAATAGCGGTATTCGAGGAAAAAGAAAAAGCGCAGGTGACACTGCAATCCATTGGCGATGCGGTGATTACCACCAATGCCCAGGGACGCATCGAATATCTCAATCCGGTGGCGCAAGATCTCACCGGTTGGGAATCGCGCGAAGTACAAGGCTGGGCACTGGCCGATGTGTTCCGCATCGTTGACGAAACCTCGCGAAAGGATGTCGAAAACCCGGTCGCGGTGTGTTTGCGTGAAGGCCGGGTAGTGGCTGCGGCCGATCATGCGGTGTTGATCAATCGTCGCGGCCAGGAGATTGCGATTGAAGATTCGGCCGCGCCCATCCGCGATCGCGCCGGGCACATCATCGGTGCGGTGATGGTATTCCACGATGTCAGTAAGGAGCGTCGCTTGCGGCGTGCTTTGGCCTACCAGGCCAATCATGACGCCTTGACTGGGCTGATTAATCGCCGTGAATTTGAAAATCGATTGAATGCCGCTTTGTTGTCGGCCCAGACCGAGACCAGCATTAGTCATGTGTTGATGTACCTGGATTTGGACCAGTTCAAGGTGGTGAACGATACCTGCGGCCATCAAGCCGGGGATCGATTGCTCAAGCAAATTACCGGTTTGCTACAGACCCGGCTGCGCACCTCGGATGTGATCGCGCGCTTGGGTGGCGATGAGTTTGGTGTGTTGCTGGAAAATTGCAGCGCCGCCGAGGCCATGCCGATTGCCGACAACCTGCGGCAAGCGATTCGCGATTTCCGCTTCATGTGGAAGGACGGCGCTTTGAATGTCGGCGTCAGTATTGGTTACGTCGAGATCAATCGCAGCAGCGAAAGCATCGTCAGCTTGATGAGCGCTGCCGATGTGGCGTGTTACGCGGCCAAGGATTCGGGACGCAATCGCATTCACGCCTATCAGCATGACGAGATCCCGCAGCGGCATCGCGAGATGCAGTGGGTGTCGCGCATTACTCGTGCCTGCGAAGAGAATCGGCTGGAGTTGTACTATCAACCCATCGTGGCCATCGGCGCCAATGCCGATACTCGCGGTCACTATGAATTGTTGTTACGCATGCGCGATGAAACCGGCGTGTTGATCCCGCCCGGTGAATTTATTCCCGCTGCAGAACGCTATAACCTCATGCCGGTGATCGATCGTTGGGTAGTACAGCATGCGCTGGGCACGCTGGCTCACTACCGTTCCGATGGTCTGAACGATCAGGCGCTCAGCCCGTATTCCGTGGCCATCAATCTGTCCGGCACCTCGTTGAACGACGATCGCTTCCTGGATTTCTTGATCAATGAATTGCAGACGCATGATCTTAGTCCCGGTGCGGTGTGTTTTGAAATTACCGAAACGGCGGCCATCGCCAATTTGACGCACGTGGTGCGCTTTATGCGTGAGTTGAAGGCTCGCGGCTGCTTGTTCTCGCTGGACGATTTTGGTAGCGGCCTATCGTCGTTCATGTACTTGAAGAATCTGCCGGTGGATTATTTGAAGATCGATGGCCAGTTCATTCAGAAGGTGTGTATCGATCCGATCGATCGCAGCATGGTCGAAGCAATTAACCAGATCGGCAAGGCAATGGGCATTAAGACCGTCGCCGAGCGCGTGGAGTCCTTACAGGTATTACAAACCCTGGCAGAGATCGGCGTTGGCTATGCCCAGGGTTATTTCATCGCCGAGCCGCGTTCGGTGGAGGCATTGAGTCGCATTACGCGTTCGTCGCCGCAAATCAACCTGCGTCAAATCGCTTAGCAACGCGCAACCGGCTGATTGCCGCGACGCTAGCGATCCGGCACACTCGCGACCCCACTTGCCAGGCTTGCCGACGTGTCTGCCGAAGTTCCTGCTGCCCTAGATCGACGCGTGTGCGTCGCGCCAATGATGGATTACACCGACCGTCATTGCCGCTACTTCCTGCGCCTGTTATCGCCCAGCGCGTTGTTGTACACCGAGATGGTGACGGCCAAAGCGCTGGTGCACGGCGATGTCGAACGGTTGCTGGGCTTCGATACATTCGAACAACCGGTGGCCTTGCAACTAGGCGGCAGTGAACCGGAAGAGTTGGCGCACGCGGCGCGCCTGGGCGAGCAGTTCGGCTATCGCGAAATCAATCTTAACTGCGGCTGTCCCAGCGACCGGGTGAAGAGCGGTCGCTTCGGCGCCTGTTTGATGGTGGAACCGCAGAGAGTGCGCGACTGTGTTGCCGCGATGCGCGCTGCTGTGCAAGTGCCAGTCACCGTTAAGTGTCGTATCGGCATCGAGCCCGGCATGGCGGGGCGTACTGATAGCGAGTTTTTGCGCGAGTTCATTGATGAAGTTGCGACCTCTGGGGTTACCGTATTTGTAGTGCATGCGCGCCGCGCGGTGCTCAATGGGTTAAGTCCCAAGGAGAATCGCGAAATACCGCCCTTGCAATATGAGGTGGTCGCAACGTTGCGACGTGAGTTCCCGCACCTGTCCTTCGTGTTGAACGGCGGCATTCGTACCGTGGCTGAGGTGCTGCGCCATTTACAAGTGTTTGACGGCGTCATGATTGGTCGCGAGGCCTATCAGAACCCTTATCTATTGGCGGAGTTGCATCGACATCTGGCCCAGCCGGAAGGCGGATTGCCCGACCGCGCTGCGGTGGTCAGGGCGTACAGCGACTATGTGCAGACGCAGTTGGCGCGTGGCGAGCGCTTCAGCGGTATGGTGCGACACATGCTTGGGTTGTATCACGCGCTGCCTGGAGCGCGCTCCTGGCGGCGCTTCCTCAGTGAGCATGCAGCCCGGCCGCAACCTCATGCCAAGTTGCTAACGGACTCCCTGCGTATCGTCAGTACGGCTACCGCAGAATGCGGCGAGTCCGCAAGGGTCATTCAGACACTAGCTTAAACATCGCCAGCTTATGTATATAATCGTCGGGTGGGTAAGGATATAGAACTCGCCATTTTGTTTGCCGACGTCGTCGGCAGCACGCATATATACGAAGTCATGGGTGATTTACGCGCCCGCGACATGGTATTGACCTGCGTGGACATTATGCGCACCGCAACCGAGGCGCATGAAGGCACCGTCATTAAGACCATCGGTGACGAAATCATGGCCACGTTCCCGACCGCCGATAACGCGCTCAATGCCGCCAGCCAGATGCAGCATGAAATTCGTGCGCATGCGGAATTGAAGGTGGAGGGCCTGCCGGTGGCGATTCGCATTGGCTGTCACTTCGGGCCGGTGGTGCTGGAGAACCGCGATATTTTTGGCGCCGCCGTGCATACCGCCAATCGCATGACCAGTCAGGCCAAGGCTGGGCAGATCATGATTACCGGCGCCATGGCGCAACGTGTCGCGCCGGAATGGCGGTCATCGGTGCGGCAGATCGACATTGCCATGCTCAAGGGCAAGAGCAGCGAAGAGGAGTTATACGAAGTACTGTGGCAGAAGGAAGACGCTACCAGTATGTTGCCGGTCCTGGCGTTGGGCGGCTTGCTGCGTGACAAGCAAAAGCCACAGCGTCTGCGTCTGCGTTTTCAAGGACAGGAAGTGGTGATGACCGACGGTCGAGTGGCCGTGGCCATCGGCCGAGCCGAAGAGAACGACATCGTTATCAAGGGCAATCTGATTTCGCGTATCCACGCCCGCATCGAATTCAACCGCAACAAGTTCCTGCTGATCGACCAAAGCACCAATGGCACCTTTGTGCTCACTCGATCGGGTGAAGAATCATTTGTCCGGCGCGACAGCTTGCAACTCAAAGGCGAGGGCATGATCGGTCTGGGCCGCACGCCGGAAGGCAGTCCTGGCCAGGAGCTGCAATTTATTTGTGAAGAGTAATTGCGGCGCGTGGCCTCGTTATTAGCAGGATGAGGCGCACAAATAAAAACGGCCGACAGGAAACTGTCGGCCGTTTTGTATTGCCACCGGGCTTGGCTATTACGCCAGACGCTTTTGCACTTCGCTGAGCTGTTCCTGCAACTTGGCTGGGGTGCGTTTACCAAACTCGGCGAGGTATTCGCCGATCTGGCCGATTTCAGCCCGCCATGCGTCTTTGTTGATGGACAACAACTCATTCAAGACGCCAGGTTGGATTTCCAGGCCTGAGGTATTCAAATCAGCCGCGTTAGGTAGATAGCCGATCGGCGTTTCCTGCGCGCCGACCTTGCTTTCGCAACGATCGAAGATCCAGCTCAACACGCGTAGGTTGTCGCCGAAGCCGGGCCACAGGAAGTTGTTGTCCTTATCTTGGCGGAACCAATTGACGTGGAAGATCTTCGGCAGCTTGGTGCTGCGCTCGGCAAACGACAGCCAATGCTGCCAGTAATCGCCATAGTTGTAGCCGCAGAACGGTTTCATCGCCATGGAGTCGCGGCGCACGATACCGACCTGACCCACCGCAGCGGCGGTGGTTTCGGATGCCATGCCGGCGCCAATCAATACGCCATGCGCCCAGTCGCGGGCTTCATAGACCAGCGGTGCGACTTCGCGGCGGCGACCGCCAAACAAGATGGCCGAAATCGGCACGCCTTGCGGGTCTTCGGCTGCCGTCGTATAGACGGGATTCTGTTTTGCGGCCACGGTGAAGCGCGAGTTGGGATGCGCTGCCGGGCCGTTCTTTGCATCATAAGGCTGACCGCGCCAATCGATGGCTGGAGTGCCTTCTTTCATGCCTTCCCACCAGGGTTGGTTATCGGCGGTGAGCGCGACATTGGTAAAGATCGTGTCGTGTTGTACGGTCTTGAAGGCATTCGGGTTGGTCTTGAGGTTGGTGCCGGGAGCGACACCAAAGTAGCCGGCTTCTGGATTAATGGCGCGTAGGTGGCCATCTTTGTCCAGGTTCAACCAGCAAATATCGTCGCCAACAGTCCAGATTTTCCAGCCAGGCATCGTGGCTGGCGGCACCAGCATAGCGAGGTTGGTCTTGCCACACGCCGATGGGAAGGCCGCCGCGATATAGCGGGTTTTACCTTCGGGGTTCTGAATGCCCATGATCAACATATGTTCCGCCAGCCAGCCTTCGGTATGAGCCTGGTAGCTTGCGATACGCAAGGCATGGCACTTCTTACCCAGCAGCGCATTGCCGCCGTAGCCCGAGCCAATGCTCTTGATGGTGAGCGTTTCCGGGAAGTGCATGATGAAGCGCTTGTTCGGGTCCAGGTCGCCAGTCGAATGCAAGCCTTTCACGAAGGTGCCTTCGCGTTCGATGCGCTTAAGCGCGGCATCGCCCATGTTGGCCATGATGCGCATGTTCACGACCACGTAGGGGCTGTCGGTAATTTCCACGCCACAGCGCGCGAACGGTGAATTGATCGGGCCCATGCAGTAGGGAATGACATACAAGGTGCGTCCCTGCATCGCGCCGGCAAATAAAGCGTCGATCTTGGCGTTGGCTTGTTTTGGCTCCATCCAATTGTTATTCGGACCGGCGTCTTCCTTATTTTCGGTGCAGACGAAAGTCAGATGTTCGACGCGCGCTACGTCAGTTGGGTTGGAGCGGTGCAGGTAGCAATTGGGATGGGTTTTCTCATTCAGCTTGATCAGATCGCCGGTGGCCAGCATTTGTTCAACGAGGGATTTGTATTCGGCTTGCGAGCCATTGCACCAGTAAATCTTGTCGGCCTGGGTCAGTTTGGCGACATCGTCGACCCATTGTTTCAGCGCGGCATTCGTCGTAGTCATTTCGGCTATCTACTCCAAAACGATAGTAAAGTTCAGATGGTCCGCAAAGCAGTCTTGCGCAATTCCTGGCTCACACCGAAGTGGTGTTCGTGATCGAGCCGCGCCATGATTCCGGCATGGACTTCAGCGTACGCCGTGTGAGCTAACTACGGCCAAACACGGACAACTTCAGGAATTATAGCCCGACGACGGCACTTATGGTGCGGTTTGCAGCATGTGTTTATGCCGTACGTGGTCAGAAACGAGATGTACTGCCGCTAGTTGTGTAGAGTTGCACTTGTTTGACGCGATGTGCGCAGCGACAACGTTTACCCAGGAGCAGCAGCGGTTTTGTGAACGCTCGAATTTCACCTAATAACGTAGGCGCTGTCTGCTTGGCGCTGCTGGGTATGGCCGTCAGTGGCGTCGTGATGGGCCAGTTAACGAACAACGCCGAGTTGGATCTAGTGGCAGAGGTGCGCATTACGCAGGTCGGCAAGGGTTATCAGTTTGTGCCTGCAACTACAGTCGAACAGGGTCAGGAGATTTTTTACACACTGCGCATTCGCAACCCCGGAGACGCACCTCTGACAGCGTTGTCCGTCGATCAGGCCTTGCCAACGAATACGCGCTATGTGGCTGGCTCCGCCACCGGTGCGGGTGCGGATATCTTGTTTTCAACAGATGGCGGTAACAGTTTTGCCAAGCCGTCGGAGTTGTACGCATCTGGTGATGAGCGCCGCGTTGCTGCGGCTGATCAATACACCCACATACGCTGGCAACTGCGTTATCCCTTGGTGCCGCATGCCATAGTGCTGGCGCGATTTCGCGCTGTGTTCATGTGAACGTGACGACCACCGCTTCGACACCGGCTTCACGGTTTGATTTGCACGAATGGTTGGGTGCACAAGGCCGTCTTGCGCAACATCTACCCGGTTTCACCGTACGTGACGAGCAATTGGCCATGGCTGAATACGTGGCGCAGGCCATTGGTGGTCGCAGCGCGCTGATCGTCGAAGCTGGCACCGGCGTCGGCAAAACTTTTGCGTACTTGGTGCCGGCATTGCTGGCGGGTAAGCGCATCATTATTTCCACCGGCACACGCAGCCTGCAGGATCAATTATTCAGTCGCGATCTGCCGATGATTACCGCCGTGTTGGGTCGACCAGTGCGTATCGCGTTGTTGAAGGGGCGTGGCAACTATTTATGCGGGCATCGTTTGGCCTTGGCGATGTCCCCGGGGATGTCACAGGGGCAGGCGCGTGGCCATACGCATGGCCATACGCATGGCCATACATATGGTTTGTCGCGTGAACTTGCCATGAGTTTGCGCAAGGTCAACATGTGGTCGATGCAAACGCGCAAGGGCGATATCGGCGAGCTGGCGGCCGTTGCCGAAAGCGATCCGATCTGGCCATTAGTGACCTCCACTCGCGATAATTGTTTGGGCGTCGAATGTAGTTTGTTCGATCGTTGTCACCTGGTTGCGGCACGACGTGAGGCGCTGGCGGCCGACATCGTGGTGGTGAATCATTACTTGCTGATGGCGGATTTGTTGTTGAAGGAAAATGGCTTTGGCGATTTGTTGCCGGGCGCCGATGCGGTGATCGTTGATGAAGCGCATCAACTGCCGGAAGTTGCCACGCAGGCATTTGGCACCGTGTTAAGCGCACGCCAGCTGCGCGAGCTAGTGCGCGATGTCACCAGCGAACAAACCTTGGCGAAGATCGCCGGATTGAGCAAGCAGCAATTGGAATGCATGCAAGGCTTGGAACAGCAGTCGATGTTAGGAACTCAGGCATTGAGTGGCTTGGGTGATAACGTCGATGCCGACAAGTGGCCGGATCTGCTGTTCGATGTGCTCGCCGATAGCAAACGCTTGCTGCAACAGTTTGCCGATAGCACCGCGACGGCCGCGGAAGACCAGGCCGAATTACGCGGCTTGCGTGACCGTGCCTTGGAACTGGCGGAGCGTTGCGAGTTGTTCTCCGGCAATCAACAGCAGAATGATGACGACGTGGTTGCCGCAGTGCGTTGGTCCACGTTCAACAAAGGTGGCTTCTCCCTGCATCACGCGCCGGTGGATGTTGCCAAGCCGTTAGCCGAGTTGGTACGTAAGCAGGGTGGTGCCTGGATATTTACCTCGGCCACCTTGGCGGTTGGAACTGATTTACAGCACTACGCACGACGCATTGGATTGCCGGATGCCAATCAGCAACTGTTCGGCAGTCCCTTCGATTATGGGCAGCAAGCATTGTTATATCTGCCGCGCGATCTGGACTTGCCATCCTCACCGCAACACACGCAGCAAGTGTTGGCCGCGGCATTGCCCATCATTAGCGCCAGTGGTGGGCGAGCGTTTCTATTGTTCACCAGTTATCGCGCGCTGCGTGAAGCGGCCGAGCGCTTGCGAACACTATGGGCGGAGTCCGCGCCTTATCCGTTGCTGGTGCAGGGCGAGGCGCCGCGTGATGTGTTGCTGAAACGGTTTCGCGAGTACGGTAATGCGGTGCTATTAGGCACGGGTAGTTTCTGGGAAGGCGTGGACGTGAAGGGTCATGCGTTGTGCGTCGTCGTCATCGACAAGCTGCCGTTTGCCGTGCCCGATGAGCCCTTGATCAAGGCGCGGCTGGCGGCCATTGAACAACGTGGTGGCAATTCGTTTCTGGAAGAGCAGGTGCCGCAGGCGGTGATGACGCTCAAACAAGGCGTCGGGCGATTGATTCGTGATCGGAACGACTTTGGTGTGATCATGCTGTGTGATCGCCGCCTTACTACGCGTAACTATGGCCGCTTGTTCCTGGATAGCCTGCCGCCGATGCCACGCACCGAAAAGCTCAATGAGGTGCGCCAGTTCTTACAGCGCCACTTGCAGGCGGCGAATTTGCTCGAGACCTCTTCTTGACCACCATCAAACTCCTGGCCATCGATACCGCCACCGAGCAATGCTCGGTGGCTTTGTTGTATGGCAATGAGCATCGTGAACGCTGTGTGCCCACACAGCGCGGTCATGCCGACATGATATTGCCGATGGTGCAAGAGGTCATGGCAGAAGCCGGCATGAGCATCAGCCAATTGGATGCGATTGCCTTTGGTCGCGGGCCGGGATCGTTTACCGGTGTGCGCATCGCTATCGGTGTCGCGCAAGGTCTGGCCTACGCCACCCATTTACCGCTCCTGCCGATTTCGGATCTCGCCGCCGTGGCACAACAGGGCGCGCCACAGCTAACGGCAGAGGCGCAGGTGTTGGTGTGTATGGACGCCCGCATGAGCGAAGTGTATTCGGGTGTGTTCTCTCTGAACGCCGATGGCTTGATGTCGCCCATTGACGCCGAACAAGTGTGCCCGCCCGAGCGGGTGAGCGTTGCTGCCAGTCGGCTGTCGCTGGCGCTGGGCACCGGTTTTCGCGCTTACCCCATATTGAGTGAACGGTATGCTGGGCTGACCCTCCATGCCAATGCGCTACCGCGCGCAGTGGAGGTCGCGCAACTGGCAGTGCGCGATTGGCAGGCGGGTTTAGCCGTCAGCGCTGAATTGGCTGCGCCGGTGTATCTGCGCGATCAAGTGGTGCATGTGAAGGCTTTGTGACAGAGTGCATTACAATCCATCGTCATCGCAATTAGACATGCCTGTCACGTCGCTGTAACAATGGCCTGTTGAGATGCCTGTCATTGAATTGTCATCGTTGAGTCACGGGCTGACACAAAACTTATGGCGGCACACATTTTAGTAGTGGAAGACGAAAAGCCGATTCGCGAGATGATCGCGTTTGGCTTGCGGCGCAGTGGTTATGAGGTGAGCGAAGCCGAAGATACCAGCCGCGCGCGCGCCTGCATTGCCGATCGCCGTCCTGATCTCATTCTGGTGGATTGGATGTTGCCGGATATGAGTGGGTTGGAGTTGACCCGCTTGCTCAAGCGCGACAAGGAAACCAAGGAAGTGCCGGTCATCATGCTGACTGCCCGTGCGGATGAGCATGACAAGGTTGCCGGCTTGGACAGCGGCGCCGACGACTACGTTACCAAACCGTTCTCGCCACGTGAGCTGATTGCGCGTATCGCTGCGGTGCTGCGCCGCGCTGCGCCGGCGGCCGGCGAAGAAATCGTCAACATTAACGGTTTGAAGCTTGACGGCAGCAGTCATCGCGTGACGGCCGGCGATCGTGTGGTGACCTTGGGCCCGACCGAATACCGGTTGCTGGCGTTTTTTATGACGCATCCCGAGCGGGTCTATACGCGCAGCCAGTTGCTGGATCGGGTGTGGGGCGGCAATGTCTATGTCGAAGAACGCACGGTAGATGTGCACATCCGACGCCTGCGCAAGGCGTTGGAGGACTTCGAGGTCGATCACTACATTCAAACGGTGCGCGGCGCCGGTTATCGGTTTTCCGTTCAGCCGCAATAATTACGGTCAGAACCTACCTGGGTCGCCGTATGATCGCACTACAATGCTGGCGTTACTCCCACTAGTTGCGACATGAATCGAGCACGCCTAACACGCTTTCACCTGGCACGCTTTACCGGCATCGCCTGGCAGTTGGCGTACCGCGTGATTGCCGTGTTGGTGTTGAGCCTGATCGTGGGGTGGATGTTCGGCAACATGGGTTGGTGGGTGGCCCTCGGGCTGGGGCTGTACCTGCTATGGCAACTGCGCAAGTTATGGGAATTGGATCGTTGGGTGCGGTTTCGTAGTGTGCTGCATCCCCCCGACTTCGGTGGACCGTGGGGCGACCTGACTGCCGTTATTGCGCGCATTTATCGTCGCAAGCAGTTTCATAAACAACGCGTCGGTAATTTGCTGCGCGAATTTCGGCGGCTGACCTCGGCCATGCCGGACGGCGCGGTGCTGCTGGGCACTCACAATGAGTTGCTGTGGTTCAACCAAAAATCCGAGCGTTGGCTGGGGCTGCGTCGCAAGCGCGATGTGGGCATTCGCATCGAGAATCTGGTGCGTTATCCCGGTTTCGCGCAGTACCTGGAACGCGGCGACTTCACGCACTCGGTCACCGTACAGCAAACCGGCGAACCGGAACGCTGGCTGTCGTTTCATTTAGTCCAAGCCGAAGGCTCGGTGCAAAAGCTGTTGATCGTGCGCGACGTCACCCGCGAAATTCGGGTCGAGGCCATGCGCAAGGATTTCGTTGCCAATGCCTCGCACGAACTACGTTCGCCGCTCACCGTGGTGTCGGGCTACCTCGATGCCTTGGCGGAAGATTCGCAGTTGGACTCGGTGTGGCGGCAACCGGTGCAGGAGATGCGCCGTCAATCGGAACGCATGCGCTCCTTGATTGAGGAATTGCTACAGCTATCGAAGCTGGAAAACAGTGGCGATTTGCAGGAAGACCAGTGCGTCGATGTGCCCGGTTTACTGGCGTTGATTCGCAAGGATGTACTGACGCTGAGCCATCGGCCGCAAGACATCAACCTGACGATTGAGGCCGACGTCTGTTTGCGTGGCTCTGAAACCGAACTGCAATCCGTGTTTGCTAATCTGATTTCCAATGCGGTGAAGTACACCCCGCCCGAAGGTTCGGTAGGCATTCGCTGGTGGAGCGATGCCGAGGGCGCACATCTGTCGGTGAGCGATACCGGCATTGGCATTGCGCCGGAATACCTACCACGCTTGACCGAACGCTTTTATCGCGTTGATGAAGGGCGTTCGCGCGCCTTGGGCGGCTTCGGTCTGGGCTTGGCCATCGTCAAGCACGCCTTGCAGCGCCACGATGCCACCTTGGCAATCACCAGCCAGTTGGGCAAGGGCAGTACCTTCACCTGTCACTTTCCGCTCGAGCGTGTCACAACGCGACTGTATTCCGCTGCCGCTGCCAGTCGCCGCTGACCGTCATTGACAGCCGCCCGGTTGCAGTCAGGTTGCAGTTAGGGCATTGACTCGGTATACCTGCTGCATCTTCGGAGCCCGACCATGGAAAAAGCTGACTTATCCCATCACATTTTGAGCCGCTTCAACACTGACCTGGAGCGGGTGCGTACTAACGTCCTGCAAATGGGCGGGCTGGTTGAGGAGCAATTGGCCAATGCCGTCAATGCGCTGGTCATGGGCGATACCGCGGCCGCCGAACGGGTGGTGCGCAATGATCATCGCGTCAACAGCATGGAAGTATCGATCGACGAAGACTGCAATCGCATTCTGGCCACGCGTTCGCCGGCGGCGGGTGATTTGCGCTTGATCGTCGCGGTGATCAAAACCATTACCGACCTGGAACGCATCGGCGATGAAGCCGAAAAAATCGGCTACATCGGCTCGCGTCTGGCCACCATGGAGCGTCCAGCGGATCGCTACCGCGAGATCAAACACCTGGGTCGCGTGGTCGAGGAAATCGTTCACGATGCCTTGGATGCGTTCGCGCGTCTGGATGCCGATGCGGCAGTGGCAGTGGCCAAGCGCGACCGGCTGGTGGATGAGGAATACGAAGCCATTCAGCGGCAATGCATTACCTTCATGATGGAAGACCCGCGCTCCATCAGGCGTGCCATCGACGTGTTATGGGTGGCGCGCGCTATCGAGCGCATTGGCGACCACGCCAAGAACATCTGCGAATACGTGGTGTACATGGTGCATGGCAAGGATGTGCGCCATATCCGAATCGAAGACGTCGAAGAACAGCTCAAATCGCGCCATACCGCCAAGCAGTAATTCAGGTATTCATGAACCAGTTGTTGACCGGAGTCCTTACTCAACGTCGTACCGGCAACCTGGTCGGTTTCTTGATCTGCCTTGTCTTGATCGCTTACGCCCTGTACTCGCAGTACGGCTTGGGTTTTGAGCCCTGTCCGTTGTGCATCTTTCAGCGTGTGGCGGTGATGGTGATTGGCGTCATATTCTTACTGGCGGCGTTGCATCATCCGAGTGAGAAAGGTGCGTTGGTCTATGGTGTATTAGTTGTCGTTGCCGCGGTCGTCGGCGCCGCCATTGCCGGGCGTCACGTGTGGATTCAGGCACAACCACCCGGCACGGTTGCCGCTTGCGGTGCCACCTTGGATTACATGCTCGACATCCTGCCGGTGTTCACCGTGATCACCAAGGTGCTCACCGGTTCGGGCGAATGCGCCGAGATTAATTGGACCTTGTTGGGGCTATCCATGCCTTGGTGGGTGCTGTTTGCCTGCTTGGGGCTGGGTGTTTGGGCGCTGTGGGTGAATATCATTGCGCCGTCGCTGCTGATTGATCGCAGCAAGGTTTTCATCAGGCGCTGATTAG
>JANMSB010000408.1:0-7694 GCA_031388915.1 Pseudomonadota bacterium
TCAGGAGCATCAATCATGCGTCCGCTAGTGTTGCTGTTCATGATTCTTGGCTGCACCGTCACCGCACGGGCAGCGACGTTTGACCTCGCCACCGCCAGCATCGACGATATCCAGGCGGCCATGAACAAGGGCTCACTGACGACAGCACGGCGCGACGTTATGAACCAAATCAAATGAGCCCGCTGACCGGCTTGCCTGCACTCATTGTGCCGATGGGCTTCACCGCAGATGGCAATCCAATCGGCTTGGAGATTCTGGGACGCCCCTGGAGCGAACCCACCCTCATCAAGTTGGCCAGCGGCTTTGAGGCCGTCACGAAAAACCGGCAACTGCCGAAGACCACACCGGCGCTGCCGGGCGAACGTTTCGAGTACTGACGCCAAGCGCGTTGACGCAATATCGACGCGCTATCGCGCGTTGGTACACAATGGTGGTCAATGTCCGCACCACCGCCCACTACTCCAGTCTTGGCAACAACCACGCCCACACGCCTCGCACGTGTGACGGCGCTGTTGCAGCGCGTTCCTTGGTTGGTTCCCGTGTTAAGTTTCGCGGCGGGTTGGATTGGTTTCATCATGGTCCAACGCGGCGCAAACGCGGCACGTTGGGTCGCGCTGCTGGCGCTGTTGGGCTCGCTGTGGTTGTTTATCGAGCCGCTGGTACGGCGGCGCCTAGAGCAACGCAAGGAGCGGATGGGCTTCTTGGTAGTCAATTTCGTCAGCCAGTCGCTGCAACAGGAATTATTGTTCTTCGCTTTGCCGCTAATCATCGGTGCGACGCAGCGGGATGAGGGCCAGATTGTATTTACTAGCATCGCCGCCGCTGCGGCCGTGCTCAGCACCATCGACCCTCTCTACGAACGGATTGTCGCCAAGCGCGCGGTGCGCCGAGTGGCGTTTCACGCCTATTGCTGTTGGATCTCTGCACTGGTGTTGCTACCCATGGTGCTGCGTCTGCCGCTGGAACGTGCGATGCCATTGTCTTTGGCAGCCGTGACGTTGTGGTTAGTGCTGACGTTACCGCTGTCACTTGCGTCACTACATGGCGCGCTGCGGAAAACAGCGTGGATAGTCAGTCTTATAGTACTGCCGGCACTACTGTGGGCACTACGCGGTCAGGTACCGGCAGCAGGCCTGGCGGTGACCGAAGCGCGTATCACCCAGTCTATTGATGAACTCACACCGGGTGCGCCGGTTCGAACCTTGACCCGCGGCGAGTTAGCTCAGGGCGTGATCGCCTTTGTAGCCATTCGTGCGCCAGCCGGGTTGGCGCAGTCGGTGATCTTCGAGTGGCGGCATCGTGGTGTATCCGAACACATCATCGAAGAAATTCACGGCGGCTCCAGCACCGGTTGGCGCACTTATTCTCGCAAACAAATTTTTCCCACAGATCCGCGTGGTAGGTGGACGGTGAATATCCTCACACCGCAAAGACAGTTGCTGAAGCGGCTGACGTTTGTTGTCAGTGATGGATGAATAAATTAAATACTCGAAAATGCATTCTTAACACCGTCGTTTACGCTTGCTGTGCTCGACGCACTTGAGAATTCTTCCGGCGACTTCAGACCGATGAAATCTAAAGAGGATCTCATCAACCTGTCATTTCGAGCGCAGCGAGAAATCCGTGTTTGTCGAGAGCATGCGACTTCAAATACTCGCTAGATTTCTCCCTTCGGTCGAAATGACAGAAGGAATTAATCAGAGTATCCCTAAGCACCGGATTTTTGATCGCGTAATTCGGCAATCCGCTCACGATAAAACGCCAGGGTCTCCTTCGGCCGGAAGCGCGGCGTGAACCACATGAAGCACTCCACCAGGGCGGGTGCATCGAGGAAGCTGGGCATGTAGCTCCAGGTGCGCACCGAGCTTTCGTAGATCAGGAACGACTCTTCGCGCGCGCCGATCAACAGCTCCAAGTCGGCGGCCCATATCTCGAATCCAACTACGGCCGAATGTTTGGCGGTGGCCGTGACATCCCGGAACAACAACAAACCATAGTCGAATTCAAATATGAACTTCTTATCAGCATTACGTACGACAACATATAGGCTGGGGCTTAAGTTGCCGCAGTCCTGACACTTGAGGTAGTACAAGGCTTCAATGAGTTTTGGCGAATAGGCGCCGAGAATCAGCGCGTAGTCATCGCAAATGAACTGCTTCACTTTGTTCAAACGTTCGGCACCCAGTTCGTGCACGCCGGTCCAAGGACCAAATGGCTCGGCTTCACGCACCGAGTGCGGATCGAAGCTACGATCCACGCTGTCGTGCAGTGTCATCACCTTGGCCGAATCGATGGCAACCTCCTGCCCCGTCAATGTCAGACGCAGGCCCGGTGCGCCTTGAATCCATTCCACCTGTGGCGCCAGTTCACGCGCGGTTTGCGTGAGCCAGGTGTTGTCGACGCTGAAAAAACTGTGATTGAACTTCGACCGATCCGCTTTGAAACACCAGCCCTGCCCGCTCACCACGACACGCCTCGGCTGAAACTTCTGCACGTATTCCATCGTGGTGCCCGCGACCACAGATCTTGATTTGGCGTATGCCAGCGCATCGTTGACCAGCGGTTGCCGTGGCTCGACAAAGTTATTGGTGAGATTGTCCATGGTGCGCACCGGACAATGCTGCGCCAACCACGCGAAAATATCGGGATGCGCCACGGTATCAATGGCAGTGAGAAAACTGGCGTTGGAATCGTCCTGCACCAGCAGCGCATACACATCCGGCTCCAACTTGTTATACAGCGCCGGCAACGGCGTGATTTTCAGGCCATTGATCGCAAACGTATTGAGCGCGGTGAAGCGTTCGACATGAAATCCCATTTCCTGAATGGCCGTGGCCATCGCCAGCGACGCCAGATCAGAAATGTAGATGCGGCAACGCGGCGGTAAGGCGGCCAGCGTCTCCAGTGAAAAATGATCAGCATGCTCATGCGAAATGATGACCGCATCAATGGGCATCATCTTCGTAAAGTCCAGGCGCCGCTGCGGCCACACCGGCAGTCGATCAGCGCCATTGCCAATATCTTCGAGAATCGGGTCGAGCAAGAAGCTGCGTCCCTTGTTGTTCTCGAATTGCCAGCCTTGATGTCCTAGGAAAGTGACTCGCATTAGCGCCGCTCATGAATTGCAGTAGGCCGATTTTGCGAGCGGATGGCGCAGTCCGCAACCATTGCCTTGATGGGTGGGGTCCGCAACGCCGTGCCCGTCTGCTTTCATGGATTGGTATATCGCGCCGCCGTGCTCGCCACAACACCTCGACAGCAAACAACACCATGAAAACAAAGACGCAATACTTAACCACTGGGCATAGTACTTGGCAAACTCGGGGATTAATTGCGGCCGCTGGCGCAGCGCTACTCGCCTTGCCCACCGCCGGCATCGCCGCCACCACTTTCAAAGTCGAAGAAGCCACGATCGGCGATATTCAAACGGCGATTCAAAACAAACAACTCACCAGCGTGGAACTGGTCAATTTGTATCTGGCCCGCATCAAGGCCTACAACGGCCCGGGCGTCGCGGAACCAGAAGGCATACTCGGTCCCGTCAAAACCATTGCGCATGCCAAGGGTATCAATGCGCTGGGAACGCTGAACCTGCGCCCAGCCACACTGAAGAAGTGGGGTTTTGACGCGCGTAAGGCGCGCAGCATGACCGATGCCATTGACGCCAATCCGAACATGCCCGATGCGCTGGAGACTGCCGCCAACCTTGACGCACAATTTGCCAAGACCGGCAAGTTGGTAGGACCGTTACACGGCGTCGTGGTATCGATAAAAGACCAATACGACACCTTCGATATGCGCACCACCTCCGGTGCCGATGCGTTTTACGCTAACGACCGCCCGCCTGAAGACGCCACATTTATTAAACGCATGCGCGATGCCGGCGCGATTGTTCTGGCTAAGGCCAATATGGGCGAATACGCCTCGGGCTTTCGCAGCTCTTTTGGCGGCACCATCGTTAATCCTTACGATACCGAGCGCGTGCCCGGCGGTTCCAGCGGCGGTTCGGCCACCTCTGTCGCCGCCAACTTTGTAACCATCGGCATCGGCGAGGAATCCGGTCCTTCGATTCGTGCACCTGCGCAATACGCCAATACCATCGGTATTTCGCCAACACAGGAATTGGTCAGCCGCATCGGCATGTTCAATCGCGGTTTGAACACACGTACCGGCCCGATTACACGCACGGTTGAAGACGCCGCACGCGTGTTAACGGTGATCGCCGGCTACGACCCGAAGGATGAGTTGACCGCGTTCAGTGTCGGGCACATGCCTACGCAGCCGTATGAAAGCTTCACCAAAGACAAAAGCTTGAAGGGAATACGCATCGGCGTAGTGCGCGAATATATGGACAAGCAAGTGTTTTCCAGTCCGCTGTACGCCGCCAACATCGCCCTGGTGGACAAGGCCATTGAAGACTTGCGCAAGCTGGGCGCCACCATCGTCGAACCACCGGCGGAAGGTTTATTTACCAGCTACATTCGCCGCTACAACCCGGCGCTGCAAAACTCGAGCTGGACCAAGTTGTTTCCGGAACTGTTCCCCGTCGATGCAAACGGCAAACCCACGCAGGATCACGTCAACAAGCTGCTTGATCTGCGCATGGACCCTACCAAGGTGCCGGACAACCTCACCCTGCGCGACCTCGGCTCTGCTGCCATCGTCGGCGAGAGCAAGTACGGATTTAATTTGTATCTGCGCGAGCGCGGCGATGCCAACATTAAGACCATCGACGATCTCATCGCCAAGTCCAATTTCTTCAAGGATGCATACGAAGGCGACAAGAAGACCACGTTGATCAACAACAACAAGGCCATGGTGGTGGATTCGTCCGCGCGTTTGCAAAAGCGCTTCGCCGTGCAACAGATCGTGTTGCAGGCCATGGCGGAATTAAAGCTCGATGCCCTGGTGTATCCCACCGGATTGATCCCGCCGCGCAAGATCAACACACCGCGCGATCCAACTTTCAACGGCATCGGCAACTACGGCATGTGGACGTTCCTCGGTGTACAAGGTCTTCCGGCCATCACCGTGCCGGCCGGCTTTACTACTGAAGTGTGGGATCGCATCCCCGACCCCAAGGCGCCGGCGCCAACCAACAGTGCTCGTGATGAAGAAGCCAGTGTTCCCACCATCTTGGTTGGTCCGGTGAAAGCCAAACTGCCGGTGGGTGTGGATTTTATGGGGCGTCCTTTCTCCGAACCGACCTTGTTCAAGATTGCCGCTGCGTATGAAGCTGCGACCAAGCATCGTATGCAGCCGGTGGACTTTGGAGTACTGAAGTGAGGCGGCGGCACATGAGCTCATTCTTGGCAGTATTTTGCGCGCCCCCACCCCAACCCTCCCCCGCAAGCGGGGGAGGGAGCGGGACACCGTTTCGTTCGAGGTGCAGAAGAGATCATCGAAAAAAGCCCTCCCCTGCTTGCGGGGGAGGGTTGGGTGGGGGCATCCGAGCACTGGCAACATTAATGCTCCTAAGCATTTTCACCGCACCCACACACGCCGCAACCTATCCCGTCGACGAAGCCAGCATCGCCCAATTGCACGCTGCTTACCTGGCCAACAAAACCAGCGCTCGTGAAGTCACGCAGGCGTACCTGGATCGCATTGCCGCTTACGACAAGCGTGGTCCCTATTTGAATTCGTTGATCACTGTTAATGCAAAAGCACTTGCCGACGCGGATCGACTCGATGCTGCGCTCAAGGCCACAGGCAAACTCACCGGCCCGTTACATGGCATCCCGGTCATCGTTAAAGACAATCTCGATACCACCGACATGCCCACCAGCTCCGGCGTGGCGTTGTTCAAGGATTTTGTCCCGACAAAAGACGCCTTCATCGTCGCTCGTCTGCGTGCAGCTGGCGCCATCATCATTGCGAAGTCATCGCTGTCGGAGCTCGCGATGGGTTTGGCCGACAACATCAACTCCGTGTTGCCGGGGTTCACTCGCAATCCCTACAACACGGCGTATGCCAGCGGTGGCTCCTCCGGCGGCACCGGCGTATCGATTGCCGCCAACCTCGGCACCGTGGGTATCGGTTCCGACACCGGCGGCAGCGTGCGTGCGCCCTCATCCATTAACAATCTGGTCGGCCTGCGACCCACTGTTGGGCTGGTGAGCCGCACCGGCATGGGTCCGCTCGATAGTCAACGCGATACACCTGGCCCCATGGGACGCAGTGTCGAAGATGTGGCGCGTCTGCTGGAAGTAATGGCTGCGGTCGATACTGCCGACGCACGCACTGCGGCAGCCAAAGGCAATATTGCGGCGAGCTACACCAAAGCACTGGACAAAAATGGCCTCAAGGGCGCGCGCATTGGCGTGTTTCGCCAAGCACTGACGTTGAATGACGGCGCTGACCCACGCGTGGTGGCGTTGTTGGAACAAGCGATTGCCGATATGCGCAAAGCAGGCGCAGTGATCGTCGATGATTTCACAGTACCGGGTTTTGAAAACTTTCCGCGTCCACCGCAAACCGCGGCGCGCAGCAAGGCGGATTGGGAAGCGTTCTTTGCTTATGAAGGGCCGACCTTTCCCGTGAAGACGGTCGCCGAATTACGCGACTCACGAAAATATCACCCACTGCACGCGCCGCGCATCGCCGAGATTGCGGCCGTCACGCAAACGCCAGAACAAGATCCCGTGACGGTGAAGGGTCGCGTCGATGAAGAAATGTATCGCCGCGAATTTACCGCCGCGATGAATGCCGCACGTGTCGATGCCCTTGTATTTCCAGTGTGGAATTTTCCACCCAAGATCAACGGCGATCGCAATCAAACCCCGTCGGGTTCGCTCACCTTCATCGGCAGCGCCACGCAATGGCCAGTAGCAGTGGTGCCCATGGGTTTTGTCGACAACGACTTGCCAATGGGCTTTCAGATTCTCGGTCGTCCCTGGTCTGAAGCACAACTACTCAAGTACGCCTATGCATACGAGCAGGCCACACATCATCGTCGGCCACCGGCTAGTGCACCGCCGCTGGCAGTCTCATTCGCCAACCAATTCATCGGCACCTGGAAACTAATTGCCATTCGCGAACGCGATGTCGCCACCGGCGTTGAAACACCAGCGCCACGTGCCGGGCAGGATGGTCAATTGGTGTACACCGCTAACGGCCGTTTATCAGTACAGATTGTGCGCGTCGGTCGCGAGCAAACCGCTGCGGGTTCATCGGATGGTTTCAGCAGTTATTTCGGCCGTTGGCAACTAATACCAGCCGAAGGCTGCGTAGTTCACTTTCAAGACGGCAACTTGTCGGTAGCAGGCATTGGTCAAGCTGCCAAGCGCTACTACTCATTCAATACAGAAGGTCATTTATCGCTGGCAACACCGCCCAGCAAGCGCGATGACGGCCGCACGTTGAGCAATGTCTTTGTCTGGGAGAAGTTGCCGTGAATCATCCGAGTAAATACCGAGTTACCGTAGGGCGCATTCGCGAATGCGCCATCGAGTTTTGGATGGTGCATTCATCGAATGAATGCACCCTACGCCTGGCGACACTGACGCTGGCGATAGGTATCGTGCTGACCGCTCCGGTATTCGCAGCCGAAAACAAACCGAAAATTGCCGTGTTCTCCGGCCCCACCGCCACCATTCAAAACAACAAGCCGCTCATCACCAGCAATAAGGCGCGCGAGCAATATGGCCTGCCACTACGTAAAGATGAATGGGGTAATGTATTGACGGACTGGC
>JANMSB010000416.1:0-7122 GCA_031388915.1 Pseudomonadota bacterium
GCCCTCTTTGCGAACGGTGTTGTCGACCGGTCCAGGCAGGTGGAAGCGCGCGAGTTGCGCCGTCGCACTCGGCACGCGAATTTCCGCATCGATCGTCATCAACACATCGGCGCCCATGTTGTCACCCCCATCTTAAGGGCAGGCTCCTTCCGGCCCGACCTCGACACTGTGCAGCGTTGCCAGGTGCCGGTTCGACGTCGAGACTAGCAGCAAACATAAGCAACCGCGAGATTGAACCTGGGGGGGTGGGTGTCTACAGATGCGCGGCTGCGCACCGCACGGTCAGTTGCCGGCCGATGCTCAACACAGCGTGGAATTTGAAAGTGCCGTAATCGCTGACCACAGTTATACCGTCATGCTCAACGAACATTTGGGTGCGAAGGGGAATCAGATTAAGGTGCGGTATCTGGTGTCGAGGTGCCGCGGGTGGATGTCACCGTTGGAATCGCGACTAGATCCTCGAAGACTTGTCTTCCCAACCCTGATGGTCCAACTTCTGCATGACTGAATCGCAAAAATCCAACGCAACTGCGCGCCAGAAACTGACGCATCTCCAACGGCTTGAGGCGGAAAGCATCCACATCATGCGTGAGGTGGTGGCCGAGGTGGAACGGCCGGTGATGTTGTATTCGGTGGGCAAAGACAGCGCGGTGATGTTGCATCTGGCCAAGAAGGCTTTCTATCCCTCGAAGCCGCCGTTCCCGCTGCTGCATGTCGATACCACCTGGAAGTTCCGCGACATGTACGCGCTGCGTGATAGAGCCGCGCGCGAAGCCGGCATGGAATTGTTGGTTTACCAAAATCCAGAAGCAGTGGAGAAGGGCATCAACCCGTTTGACCACGGCGGATTACACACCGACATGTGGAAGACCGAAGGTTTGAAGCAAGCGCTCGACAAGTATGGTTTTGATGTCGCCTTTGGTGGCGCGCGCCGTGACGAAGAGAAGAGCCGCGCCAAAGAACGGATTTTCAGTTTCCGCAGCGCCAATCATCGCTGGGACCCGAAGAAGCAGCGTCCGGAACTGTGGAATATGTACAACGCGCGCAAGGCGAAGGGCGAAAGCATCCGCGTCTTCCCGATTTCGAATTGGACTGAACTGGATATCTGGCAGTACATCCATCTCGAAGGCATTGAGATCGTACCGCTGTATTTTTCTGCGCCGCGCCCCACCGTGAAGCGTGATGGTTTGTTGTTGATGGTGGACGATGAACGCTTCCGTTTGAAGCCCGGTGAGACGCCGGAAATGCGTTCGATCCGTTTCCGCACGCTGGGCTGCTATCCGTTGACGGGTGCGGTTGAGAGCGAAGCGAAAACGCTGCCTGAAGTAATTCAAGAAATGCTGCTGACCACGACCTCCGAACGACAGGGGCGTGCCATCGACCATGACCAAGCTGCGAGTATGGAAAAGAAGAAGCAAGAGGGTTACTTCTAATGAGTACCCAAGATGTGATTTATAAAACCGACGCGTTGATTGCTGAAGACATCAATGCCTATCTCGAGCAGCATCAGCACAAGACATTGCTGCGCTTCATCACCTGCGGCTCGGTGGACGACGGTAAGTCCACCCTGATCGGACGTTTGCTGTACGACTCGAAGATGATCTTCGAAGATCAGCTGGCAACGCTGGAAGCCGATAGCAAGCGCATGGGCACGCAGGGCCAGGAAATCGACTTCGCCTTGTTGGTCGACGGCCTGGCCGCCGAGCGCGAGCAGGGCATCACCATCGACGTGGCCTATCGTTTCTTCGCCACCGAAAAACGCAAGTTCATCGTCGCCGACACACCGGGACATGAGCAATACACCCGTAATATGGTGACGGGCGCATCGACTGCTGATCTTGCAGTCATTCTGATCGATGCGCGCAAGGGTGTGCTGACACAGACCAAGCGCCACAGTTATCTCGCGCATCTGATCGGCATCCGCAATCTGGTGCTCGCCGTGAACAAGATGGATCTGGTCGGTTACGACCAGAAGATATTCGACAAGATCGTTGCGGACTACACCGAATTCGCGCACAGCATCGGCATCACCGAGTTTGTGCCGATGCCGATCAGCGGCTTCAAGGGCGACAACATTACGGGTCCCTCGTCCAATATGCCCTGGTACACGGGCTCGGCATTGTTGCCGCATTTGGAAACCGTGGAAGTGGACACGGCCGCCATGCAGGACCGGTCGTTCCGCATGGCTGTGCAATGGGTGAATCGACCCAATCTCGACTTCCGCGGCTTCTCCGGTTTGATCTCCAGCGGCAAGGTGAAGCCAGGCGATGCAATTCGCGTGTTGCCGTCCGGCAAGACGTCGACCATCACGCGCGTTGTGGCATTGGGCGGCGATCTGGAGCAAGCGGTTGCGGGCCAATCAGTCACGGTGTGCTTCGCCGACGAGGTCGACTGCTCACGCGGTGATGTGATCGCTGCGGCCCAAGACCCCGTGCATGCGGCCGATCAATTCGAAGCCACGATTGTGTGGATGGATGAAGCAGAAATGCTTCCCGGACGGCCGTATTGGATGAAGATCGGTGCGCAGACGGTCACCGCGACGGTGCAAGCGCCGAAGTACCAAGTCAATGTCAACAGCATGGAGCATCTGGCCGCCAAGACCTTGGATCTGAATGCCATTGGCGTGGCCAACTTCTCCACCGACCGGCAGATTCCCTTTGAGCCCTACGCGGATAACCGCAATCTCGGCGGCTTTATCTTGATCGACAAGATGACCAACGCCACAGTGGCGGCGGGGATGATTCACTTCGCACTGCGTCGGGCCGACAACGTGCATTGGCAGGCGACCGATATCAGTCGCGAACATCATGCCAATATCAAAAACCAGAAGCCGGCCGTGGTGTGGCTCACTGGCTTGTCTGGCGCGGGCAAGTCCACCATCGCCAACCTCGTCGAGAAGAAGCTGGCGCGCATGAACCGCCATACCTTCCTGCTCGATGGCGATAACGTGCGCCATGGTCTCAACAAGGATCTTGGCTTCACCGATGCCGATCGTGTGGAAAACGTTCGTCGCGTCGGTGAGGTTGCCAAGTTGATGACGGATGCTGGCTTGATCGTCGTTACCGCGTTCATCTCGCCGTTCCGCGCCGAGCGCAGAATGGTGCGGCAGATGATTCGTGATGGCGAATTCTTCGAAGTGCATGTCGATACATCGCTGGCTGTCGCGGAAGCCCGTGACGTAAAGGGCCTTTATAAGAAGGCACGCGCGGGCCACCTCAAGAACTTCACCGGCATCGACAGTCCGTATGAAGCGCCGGAAGCACCGGAGTTGCGTATCGACACCACCAAGATGACTCCGGAGCAGGCGGCGGATGCGATCATCGCGATGTTGATCCCATGACAGTCAGTGCGCTGAACGACGCTGAGCTGGCGGCGCATCTGGCGGAGATGGCAGGCAAGCTGCTGTTGCAGGTGCGCGCTGCGAATATCTTCGCAGACAAAGCGCTCGGCAAGGCGGGTGATGCGACCGCCAATCAATTCCTGGTGCATGCGCTACGCGAAGCCCGCCCGGACGATGGGCTGCTCTCCGAAGAAATGAAAGACGATGGCGCACGTCTCAAACACAAACGTGTGTGGATCGTCGATCCCGTCGACGGTACGCGCGAATACGGCGAAGGTCGCATCGATTGGGCAGTGCATGTGGCGCTGGCCATCGATGGCGTTGCGCAAATCGGCGCCGTTGCCCTGCCCGGTGCGGGAGTGGTGATGCGTTCTGATAAGCCGGCGCCTCTGCCGCGAGCCGGTGCGCCGCTGCGCATGGTGGTGAGCCGCACCCGACCTGCCAAAGAAGCCGTCGCAGTGGCAGAAAAGCTCGGTGCTGAGCTGGTACCGATGGGCTCATCCGGCGCTAAGGCCATGGCCATCATTCGTGGCGAGGCCGATATCTATCTGCATTCCGGCGGTCAATATGAATGGGATAGCGCCGCGCCAGTGGCCGTGGCCCAGGCGTATGGTTTGCACTGCTCGCGCATCGACGGCAGCGCGCTGATCTACAACAACCAAGATGTGTACATGCCGGATCTGCTGATCGGGCGCAAAGAACATGCGCAGACGGTGCTGAGTCTGTTGAAGGAAATGAAGGCCTGAGAGCCTGTTCACAATCTCGCTGAAGGGCGCATTGCGGCGTTAAAACGGCAAGAAAAATACTCACGTACTCTGTGTACGCTGCGTTTTTTCTTGCCGTTTTGCCTTGCACTGCCTCCCTTGATCGAGATCGTGAACAGGCTCTGAGCGAGGCGGCCCGCCGCCAACAGAACGATTAGAGGCCAGGCAACATGAGCAGCGATTTCGGTCCGATTATGCAGCTCGGCTATGTCGTTCATGATGTCGAAGCCGCCGCTGCCGACTGGGCGCAACGCGTGGGCGCCGGGCCGTTTTATGTACTTGATTACATCGCCATGGATCAGTATTGCTTTCGCGGCGTGCGAACCGATGTGGAACTGCGCATCGCCTTCGGCTACTGGGACGGCATGCAGATCGAACTGATTCAACCCCTCAATAACGCCGACACCCTCTACCACCGCGCCGTGCAACATTCCGCCGGCAAGCTCAATCACTGCGCCACGCTGGTTGCCGATATTGATGACTTGTTGGCGCGCCGACAATTGCAGAATCGTGTGCTTCAGTCCGGCAAGATGCCCACGGGTCTGAAGTTTGTTTATCTGGAGGAATATTTGCCGGGAGGGCTGCATCTGGAATTGATCGAGGCTCAGCAAAGCACGCTCATGGTGTTTGCCGGCATGGAAAAAGCCAGTCGCCACTGGGATGGCAAGGATCCAGTGCGGCCAGCCGCGCGTCTGCAGCAGGATCTCGCCGCGAGCGTCCCGGCCTGATGATTGCGGCCGGCGCCCGACGATACCGGCATTACCGGTAATTTGCATTTACCGGTAATGCCGGTAATATGCTTTTACCGCTATCACCGGTATTGCCAAATGCACCGCATAAACAGTCCGATCCAGATCGGTGAGATACTGATAAGCCGCCGCAAGGCGCTGGGTGTTTCACAGGCCACGCTCGCCGCCAAGTTGGCGATTAGCCAGCAACGCCTTTCGGAACTGGAAACCCAGCCTGGCTCGCTCACGGTTGAGCGTTTGATGGCATGGCTTAACTTGCTCAATCTCGATCTCGCCATCGGCGAGCGCGCCGCCAAAGCAAAATCTTCAGCAAAGGTTGAATGGTAGCGCCATGCCTACTCGCGCCTTGGCTGTATGGGTAAACGGCGCGCAAGTTGGCCAGTGGCGCGTACCTGCGCGCGGGGCCATGGAGTTCCAATACGAAAGCGATTGGGTTAATTCTCCACAGGGACGTCCGTTGTCGTTATCGATGCCATTCACCGTCGATAACTCGCCGATCCATGGCAAATCGATCGAAAGCTATTTTGAAAATCTACTTCCCGACAGCGAAGCAATCCGCAAACGCCTGCAAACAAGATTCAAGACAACCTCGGTGCAAGCCTTCGATCTGCTTACGGCCATCGGACGCGACTGCGTTGGCGCCGTGCAGTTGCTTGCAGTGGAAGAAAAGCCAACTAAGGTGCGGACTATTAATGCAGATGCGTTAAGCCCTGCGCAGGTGGCGTTGCAATTGTCGCGCATGTTATCGCCCAGTGTGGGTAACTTAAGCGAGGACGAGTTCCGCATCTCCATTGCCGGAGCACAGGAAAAGTCGGCGTTTCTTCGCCACAACGGCAAGTGGTGCCGCCCAATCGGCGCCACGCCTACCACGCACATCTTCAAATTGCCGCTTGGCTTGGTTGGCAACATGCGCGCTGATATGAGCAGCTCGGTAGAGAACGAGTGGTTGTGCTCGCGCATTCTTGCCGCTTACGGCGTGCCGGTTGCTGCGTGCACCATGGGCAAGTTTGGAGAATATAAAGTTTTGATTGTCGAGCGCTTTGATCGTGTATTGCACTCCAGCGGCAAATACTGGTTGCGCTTGGTGCAAGAAGACCTGTGTCAGGCGACAGCCACGCCTAGTTACAAAAAATACGAAGCGGACGGCGGCCCGGGCACGTTGGGTATTGCGCGCATCCTTCAATCGTCGACGCAGCGTGATCAGGACTTGATGACTCTGTTTAAAGCGCAGCTTCTGTTCTGGATGTTGGCGGCAACCGACGGGCACGCAAAAAACTTTAGTATCCGTATCTTGGCGGGCGGGCGTTATCAACTAACGCCACTTTATGATGTGCTGAGTGCGTGGCCGGTAATTGGCAGCAAAGCCAGCCAAGTTCCCATTCAAAAAGCACGTCTGGCAATGGCCATTCACTCCCAGGGCGCGCACTACAAGATCAAGGACATTCAGCGACGACACTTTCACCATCTGGCAAAGCAAATGGGTATTGGCGCTGCGGTGGGATCAATCATCGACGAAGTAATCGCGCTCACGCCAACAGTAATCAATGTCGTTGCTAGCGAGCTACCACCTGCCTTTCCATCGAAAGTAAGCGACAAGATTTTTGCCGGCCTGAAAAACTCGGCCAAACAATTAGCAGCAATGCCAATCAACTAATTTGACTGTGTTAGAAAGCGATTAAAGGATGCAGTGCAAGGCAAAATGGCTTGAAAAAACGCAGCGTACACGCCAGTACGTGAGGCTTTTTCAAGCTATTTTAACGCCGCAATGCGCCTTTCAGCGCTTTCTAACACTGTCGAACTACGTCCCGGCCTGATGATTGCGGCCGATGCTCGACACTGCTTAACATTGTGGGGTGCCTGTCGCTGGCTCAGACTTGAGCAATAACAAGCCGGGACACTGCTCCGGGCGATGGGGGAGTGTATGGCAAAGGGTTTGTTCGATTTAACCGGCAAAGTCGCAGTCGTGACCGGCGGCAACAGCGGCCTCGGCTTGGGCTTCGCGCGCGGCATCGCCAAACAGGGCGGCACAGTGGTGATCTGGGGGCGTAATGCCGAGCGGAACGCCGCAGCGAAAAAAGAACTTGAAGCCTTGGGCGCCAAGGTTGCAACGGCACAAGTCGATGTTGCTTCTGAAGCGCAAATCATTGCCGGCTTCGATGCGGTGATGCAGCAGTTCGGCCGCGTGGATTGCGTGATTGCCAACGCTGGCCTGCCACCGCCGCGAGGCGGCACGCTCGAACAATCAACCAAGGATTACCTTGCCTTCCTC
>JANMSB010000423.1:0-8662 GCA_031388915.1 Pseudomonadota bacterium
AGTTGCAGGCGTTCCTTGGCTGGATAGAAGGTCTCCAGATCGAACACACCTACTTTGTCGAAAGGCGGTTTTTGAATCAGGCCAATCAACGCGGCGAGATCGAGATCCTCACCCTTGCGCCACGCCGCATCCAGCAGGCTCGACAATAGAATGTGTTCGCGGCTTTTAAGCGGATCGGCGTCGATCCCCAACAAGCCCAGCAGTCCACCAGCCGCACCGCTGACCCGCTCTTTCAACGCAGTGGAGTCGTCGAGCAACGCTGCGTCAGGGGCGGCAAACGAACGCATGACCGACAGCGGCCGACCCGAACTGCTACCCGGCGTGTACAGCGCCACTTCCGCGGCATCACCCAGGCGCGCGATGCGTTCGCCATCCTGTTGCCAGTCGCCCAACCCTTTCTTCCACGTTGCCGCGGTCGCTGCGGCAAACTCCTCGGGCGTCTGCCCCTTGCGCTTGGCTTCGCCGGTATCCACCCAGGGCAGAAAGTCCTCGGCACGCAACTGCGGGAACTGCAACGCGAGATTGGCAATGTCGCCCTTGGGATCAATGGCAATCACCGGCACGCCATCAATGGCCGCTTCTTCCAACAGGCTCAGACACAAGCCGGTCTTGCCACTGCCGGTCATGCCCACGCATACCGCATGGGTGGTCAGATCGCGGGCGTCATACATCACCAGCTCGTCGGTATCCTTGCCATTGACGGCATCCACCTTGCGGCCCAAGTAAAACGCACCCAGTTTTTCGTATGCGGGTAGGGTCATTGCGATCTCTCTATGTATTGGCTCTGTCGACGGTCGAGCGATAGAGCTATTGATCGGCTCACAATAACGCCCGCTTGCGTTGGCAGCAATGACCACGAAGTTAGCCGCGCCTGGTGTTCACTGAACACGATGCCGTCAATTCAGTGGTCATCTCATAGAGGCGTACCCGGCATCAAGCAAACTCGCATAACCAGCGTGTACGCTAGTCATAAGTTTTCTGGTATTGAGATGTTGGGTTGTACCGTCAGCAGAAACTCCGTCCGCGAAACGTCTCACGATCTACGATGGAACCCTCATCGCCACCCGGTCAAGCCAATGACCGGGTGGCGATGGTAGTAGCACGGCTACTTTTACTTGACTTCATCCGCTGCCTCTTTAGCGCCCTTGCGCATCTCGTCGACGGCATCGTCGGCTTTAGTAGCCATTGATTCCTCGCCATGCTTGACAGTGTCGACTGCTTCGTCCACCTCTTCACCAAGCTGTTCGACTGGTCCTTTCTCCTTACAAGCAGTAACACCAATAGCCAACAATGCAGCACAACATAGAGCTGCCACGTGGCGAGAGTAAGTGTGATTCATGGCGATCTCCGTGATGATAGGTGCGAGCACTATTGCGCACCGGCCGGTTCGATAGTGGTCAGACAAGGACCTATGTCGGTGTCGGAAGGCGCCTAGGCGCTTTACCTTTGACCGTCTAAGATCCGAGCAGGGGATTTTGTTGTAGGCCGAGTCCTACGACGTATAAAGATGAATCACTACACATACTTGCCGATCCGCAGACAGCCGAGCGTGCAACTTTCCGGGACAATCAACCGCAGCCGGAAAATAGTCGGCCGCACACAAATAACCCGCTGCTTGGCAGGAGTTCATACTATGCAAACCTCGGCTTTATCCCTGGACGACAATTCACTCCAGAGCCCGGCCGGCTTACAGCGCAGGCGACCCATGGCAAAAATTTTGTTAGCTGACGATCATGCCATCCTCAGAAAGGGCTTCAAGCAATTGCTGGCAGAAGATCAGGCGGGATTCGAAGTGGGTGAAGCCGGCACGGGCGTCGAAACTTTGGACCTGCTGCGTCAGGAAAAATGGAACCTGTTGATTCTCGACATCAACATGCCGGATCGCAGCGGCATCGACATACTGCGGCAGATCCAGGCCACTCATCCTGAGCTGAAAGTGCTGATCCTCAGCGGTTTTCCGGAACGCCAGTACGCAGTCAATATGATCAGGGCCGGCGCCAGCGGTTATCTCAATAAAGAGATGGCGCCGGAAGAGCTGCTGGCGGCGGTCAAAACGGTGTTGTCCGGTAAGCGCTACGTGAGCGCAGCATTGGCAGAGTTATTGGTCACCGAACTTGATCACGATTCGGATAAACCCGCCCACACCCATTTGTCGGAGCGAGAGTTCCAGATTTTTTGCAAATTGGCCTCGGGCCATTCGGTATCCGCCATTGGCGCCGAACTATGCCTGTCGGTCAAAACTATCAGCACCTACCGTTCGAGGGTGATGGAAAAAATGGGCTTTAAGAGCAATGCCGACATCACGACTTATGCATTACGTAACAATCTAATTAACTGACTATGCATCGACCAGCGTGATTATTGTGTGGAAAAACCATTATAGAACGCGACTTATCGCCGCTTGCGCTGCGACGACATTGGCTGCGGCGACATTCAGAGGCATAGCATGCCGCACCGCAGCTCGAGGCCAATAAGGATGAATCGACTCAATACAGGAATGAGATGAACAACCCCGAGTCATTAAAGGTGCTCCTGGTTGAAGATTCGAAACTGATCTCCGAGCGTCTGCTGGAGCTGATGTCGGATATTGAGGGCGTGACACCGATTGGCGTCGTCACTACCGAAGCCGCGGCGATCAACACCATCGGCGCGCTGCGTCCCGATGCGATACTGCTGGATTTACATCTTAAAGAAGGCACGGGATTTGGCGTCTTGCGTCATATCAACACCATAATGGCGCGGCCAGCGGTCGTGGTCATCACTAACTATGCGTTACCGCAGTATCGAAAACAGGCTGAAATATTGGGCGCGCGATTCTTTTTGGACAAGACGCAGGAATTTGACCGGATTCCTGAAACCCTAGAGCTGTTGCGCAAAGAACAGCTATCGTGAAACTGGTGTAATCGAGCAGTACCTCAGTTCAGCGATGCCATCGCGTTGGCAATCTGCATCGGCAAACGCACCACCGCGATCGTGCCCTGAGAACTTGCCGGCCCGATATAGAAACTCCCGCCGATGGACTGCATGCGATGCTTCATACCCAATAAACCATGTCCACTGGCACGCGGGGTGCCACCCTGGATGCCAATACCATTGTCTTGAATAGTCAGCATCAGTTCCACGGGCGACACCTTTAGCGCCACCGCCACCTCGGTTGCACGCGCGTGTTTGATTATGTTGGTAAGTGTTTCCTGCGCGACCCGGAATAGCGCGATAGCTACGTTGGTATCCAACTTCAACTCTTCGTCCGGGAACGTGGCGCGCAAGGCAATACCGGCATTAGTACAGGTCTCTTCGGCCTGCCAGCGTATCGCCGCCACTAGTCCCATGTTATCCAGCAGTGTTGGCCGCAGTTCCTCAATCACCCGCCGCTTCAATGCCACGCCGGCACTCAACGCGCTCTGGATACGTTGCCAGCGAACTTGAATATCGGGCGGCGTGACATCCAGTTTGCGGGCCAGTTGCGCTAAATCCATTTTGATCGCCACCAGCAAGCCACCCAATTCATCGTGAAGCTCCCTAGCGAGCCGCGACTTCTCCAGTTCAGTGACACGATGCAGATGCTCAGACAGCGCACTTAGCTCCGTCGTACGTTCTTCCACCAACAAGTCCAGCCGGCGCGCGGCCAGGTTGCGGCGCTCGATATCGCGGGTGACTAGCGTTCCCGTGAACAACAGCAAAATAACGATCAGCGCCGCCACCGCTCCGGAGATATAGCGTCCGATGAGATGCTGTTTCTCCCAGGATTCAATTCCGGCGTAAACCCGACCACGCTCCCGATTGCGCATACTTTCAATCTCATCTCGAACGCTTTGCATCCAGTGCAAGCCGATATCCGTCCGGACCACTTTCATGGATATGCCCGTTCCGCCGGTCGTTTCCACCAACTCGATGGTGGTTTGCATCTCGGTGACCTTGTGATCGATAAACGCTTTGGCGCGCTGTATATGCGACAGCTCGCCGGCGTTGCGGGCGTATAGCCGCATCAGCTCCGGCACTAGTATGGCGAGCCTTGCTTTAGCCTGCTCATAAGGCACTAAGTAATCTCGATCCAGTGTCAACAGGAAGCCGCGCTGCGCACTCTCGGCGTCTGCAGCGGTATACACCAACTCTGCAAGCAATCGCATGCGCTCCTGAGTTTGACGGATTTCAATACTGGTTTGCATCACCTCAGTTCGTCGTTGTTCGATGACGAAGTACGAAGCCACGACGAACGCGATAGCCGCCAACATCGGCACCAACACGTAGCGGCGGTTAAAGCCTGGAAACGCAAACTCTGCCATACACACTCCGATGCCGGGCACATCGCCACAACTGCAACAGCCTTGGCTGAGTATTAGAGGCCACAAGACCCGTGGTCGCAATACTATTGCCACTAAATGATTTGTTGTGGGGGCTGTCCTACGCTGCGTTGGATTCGGCACCGACTGCCGCCGAGTGACGACAGGAAGATACTATCTCGCACATCACTCCGCCTCCATTATTAAGCTTAAGCTAAGGAGTTAATCATGCTGCACTATGCCGTTGTCTTTTTTGTTATCGCCTTGATTGCCGCCATATTTGGCTTCACGGGCATCGCCGCCGGTGCGGCCGGTATCGCCAAAATCCTGTTCTTGGTGTTCTTGCTGTTTGCCGTTGTTAGCTTTGTGCTGAGTGTTGTTCGCAAGGCCTAACGGTACTGCAGCAGAAGTGACCGACTCACCAGGAGATACCGCATGTCTACCAAATCCGAACTCATGGCCAAACGAGTCATCAATGGCATTGATGACGTCGAAGCCAGTGCACTCGACGGCCTACACACCAGTGCCGACGGCGCGCGACAGCTAACCAAGGCGGGCTCGCGCTGGGCAGACAGCCAGGAAACAGCCGCCGCCCGCCAAACACGCGTGCTTAAACGGCGTCTGGATAAACAAGCTCAGCAGTTGAGCCGGGCCGCCGGCAAATCCGTCGACGCAGCCAGGGAAACAGCCAAGGAACCAGTGACAGCCGGCGAACGCTACATAAAGCGAAATCCGTGGTGGGCTGTTGCCCTGACCTCGGCTGCAGCACTAGTAGTGGGTGCTTTGCTCGGTCGGCGCGGGAACTGAAGCAAGCGTCGCTGCGCGGCACCGACCCATATTTCTTTCAACATCGGCAGACCATCATGAGCACCATGCGCAGCCTGCTCCCGGACAAGCCATCGAAGCGCCGGCCGTTTTGATATTACAGTTCAGCCCCACGGAAACCTGCGCGCGCGGGCGCGCAAGAGCATCGAAGACGGCGCAGTGACACCGAGTTATGGCGCTGATCGTGCGGCGATGATCGACCTGCTCAATCATGCGCTGGCAACCGGGCTGGTATGCGTGCTGCGCTACAAACATCACTGCTTTAGTGCCGAAGGAATTGCCGGCCGAAGCCATCAAGCAGGAATTTCTCGAGCACGCCAACGAAGAACAGCATGCGGAGAAAATCGCCAGCGTGCTTGCCGATGTCGGTCAGTGGCAGAACAACCGCTAGGCGACGGCATGGCCGGCTCTGCATTAGCCACGATTCAAATCAATTTACGTCAATGCCTGCTGCACCAAATTCGATCAAACTCAGGCATTACACTTTAATTAATTGCCAAAGAGCTTACCGCTCTTGAGTTTTAATATCGGCGCTGTCCGCTTGCAAGTAGGTGATTTCCGACAACAGTTAGCTCCAACTTATACTCAACATATCTACATGGGGTATTTAAACTATTACCCAGACATAACCGCATCGAGTCTACTGAGGCATGAGAATTTGTATGTCGCGAATTACCCAGCTCACTCATTCAATGATTCACGATTGCGTTGATGCAATGATCGCCAAAACGCTGACCGGCACGATTGTTAGCTGGAATTCTGCAGCCGAGCGCATCTTCGGCTATTCACCACAGGAAGCCGTCGGCCGCTCGATATTGACGATTGTTCCTCAGGAACTAGCGGGCGAAGAAGCGGCCATTCTCGACCGCTTGGCGCTGGGCCAATGCATTCAGGATTTGCGCACAGCGCGTTTGCGAAAAGATGGCCAGCGAATTGACGTTGCCATGACCATCTCACCGTTGCGTGACCGCGCAGGGGAAGTGATTGGCGCATCATCCATCATTCGTCAGCCACTGCACATGAATGATCGCGCGCTGGAATTACTCAGGCTGGCTTATCAAGATCCGCTCACCTCGCTGTCTAATCGAACTCATTTATTGGATAGACTCGACCAGACGATGCGGCGCCACGAGCGCACCGGTCACTATGGCGCGGTCTTGTTCATCGACCTGGATAACTTTAAGCAGGTTAATGACAGCGCCGGTCACGCCGCGGGTGATCGAGTATTAATCAAGTGCGCACGCCGTATGCAAGCGGCGTTACGCGAATACGATACAGTCGCTCGCTGGGGCGGCGACGAATTCGTCATCATGATTGAAGACCTGGACACGGACCACACCCTGTGCCTCAACAAGGCCCGTAATATCGCCGCCAAACTGCAGAAGGCACTGCGCAAACCTTATGCGTACAAGGGCAACCAGTTCATCTGTCACGCAAGCATCGGTGTGAAGTCCTTTCGCGGCGTAGAACATCCGTTGCAGCAAGTGATTGAGGCAGCCGACCAAGCTATGTATCAAGCCAAGCTGTCGGGCAAGAACTGCCTGCATATCAACTTTGACCAGCCCAACGACAGCACCGACGCCAAGCGCTCCACCTCTGCCGCAGCGTGAGTCAGACGCCGCTGGTGAACGTGGAGTTCGGTTGGTGCAAGTTAGATCAGCGGCCGCAACCTCATGGGCAGGGCAAAGTAATCGGCCAAGCGATTTAGGGAGTCGGGCTTGAGCAACTGCAGACGATCCTCACGAATGGCATGCAAACCTGCGCCGACCAGTTTGCGCAAGGTCTTGTTGGTATGCACCAAAGACAGGCCCAAAGCGTCAGCCATGTGCTGTTGATTAATTGGAAAAGGCACGGAACCGTCAGCTCGTTTCAAACCGATGCTCTCAGCGCGCTTGAAGATATGCACCAACAGCATGGCGACACGTTGCTGCGCCGAGCGCTGCCCAACCGACACTAGATTCTCATCGACAATCAGCTCTTCGTGGGCCGCCAGCCAGGTAACGTCGTAGCTCAGATCCGGATGCACTCGAGATAACTCCCACAGTTGGTCGGCCGGAAAGCAGCAAATCCGCGCAGGCGTCAGCAGCTCTACGCCATGCGGCGAGCCCACGCCAAGTTGCTCCTGAAGACCAATGAAGTCGCCCGGCAGCAGAAAATTGAGAATCTGCCGACTACCGTCACGCAGCATACGGAAACGAAATGCCCAACCGGACAGCAGCGTATACAGCTCGCCCGTCGTTTCGCCTTCCCGCATTAGTAAATCCCCTGTAGCACCCACGACTTCCCGAGTTTTGAAACCTTGGATAAAAGCGAGCTGCTCGGCCGTGATGCCGGCAAACGCACCGGTGCGGCGCAACGGGCAACGCAGACAAGGCGTTAACTCAGTGGTCGGCACAATGGTCATTTTCATCGGTGGCGATGTTCCGACTCGCGATAAGTATGTCTTTTGCTATAGCGCACGACGCGGGTACTCACTACCCTGAGCTTCCCCCCAGAGGACGCCAAGCTCTTGCTGTACGAATTTATCTACACCAGTCAGTTGGCCGACACGGCGCATCCGGGGTGCGTAGCAGATATCGTCAGAACTGCTCGCAATCACAACGCCAGGCACGACATTACCGGTATCTTGATTTTTGACGGCGCAAATTTCTACCAATATCTGGAAGGCCCGCGTGTGGCGGTAACGGAACTTGTCACCCGCATTTGCGCCGATACTCGACATGTTAACTTTAGCGTCAAACATGACGGCGATCTCCACATCCCACGGCGCTTCTCCGCATGGAGTCTCGCCTATGCACTTGATGACGGAGGTATGGCAATCGAGAATTTAATGCGTACGCAAGGACCCGAAACCACCGCAGTATTAACTCAGAGCATGCCCTATCTGGATATGGAATCACTCACGTGCTAAGACCACACCACATTTCAGTTAGCCAATAAAGAAATAGCGCCGGGAGCTAAACCACTACCCGGCGCAAGAGGACCAAGTGTCCTATTCTCTCCAGTGTCCTATTCTCTCCACTGCAATACGCAGCAATGGATCAACTAGCTCTAGTGGATCTTGATGCCGTTTTCAACCTTGACGACACCCACTACACTTTCCGTGACGGTTTCGGCTGCTTCCTTCTGGGCTGCGCTAGAGACAAAACCGCCCAGCGACACCACACCCTTGTAGGCGGCCACTTCAATCTGATGCGCCTTGGTGCGCGAGTCAGACGTCAGCGCTGCCTTAACCTTGGTCATGAGAACGGTATCGTCCATTACAGCGCCAGCAGTGCGATCACCACTTTTGATTTGCAGGTTGTTGTCTACCTTCCTAACACCGGCAATCGTTAATACCGCCTTCTCGGCTTCGACTTTGGCTGCCGCTGAATCAACGAAGCCATTGAGCTGCACCACACCGCCCTTGGTTTCAACGTCAATCTGACGGGCCTTGGTCGCTGGATTGTCGATTAATGTTGTTTTTACTTTAGCGGTAAGAGCCGCGTCGTCAATCTTCACACCCATTGAGTCTGCTGCCCAGGTCCAGGACGCAACCTCAGCCGGCGTGGCGGGCG
>JANMSB010000433.1:0-1622 GCA_031388915.1 Pseudomonadota bacterium
TCGCGCGCCACACCAATGCGCGCGCCTTTCAACGAGCCCTTCTTCAAGTACTTGGTGTAGTCGGTTTCGAACTTGCCGGCGCTGCCCTGTGTTGCCGCATCGGCCGAATCGACACCGGTCATCACACCCAATGACACCGCCACGTCATACACACTGCGCGCCATGGGACCGCCGGTGTCGTAACTCAGTGTCAACGGCACAATGCCATCACGGCTCATCAGTCCCCAGGTGGGTTTCAAGCCGGCGATGCCATTGACCGATGACGGGCCGCGAATCGAGCCACCCGTATCCGTGCCCAAACCAAATTGCGCGAAGGTTGCCGCAATCGCCGCACCGGTGCCGCCGCTGGAACCCGCCGGCCCCTTGGTAAGATCGTGTGGATTCAGCGTCTGCCCACCCATGGAGCTAAAGCCATTGGGGCCACCGGAACCGGAAGCAAACTCGGACAGATTCACCTTGGCCAGAATAATCGCGCCCGCATCGCGAAGCTTCTTCACTACAAAGGCATCGTCAGGCGGGATCGAACCCTTGAGCAGCGATGAGCCGGCGGTGGTTGGCAAGTCAAAGGTATCGAAGTTGTCCTTCAATACAATCGGGATACCATGCAGCGGCGAACGTGGTCCGCTTTCTTTACGTTCTTTGTCCAGCGCCTTGGCCATTTCCACTGCCTTGGGATTCAGCGTAATGACGGTGTTGATCTCCGGGCCTTTCTTGTCGTAAGCCTCGATGCGCTTCAAATACATCGACACCAATTTTTCCGAGGTGAGTTTGCCGGCAGCGAAAGCGGCATTGAGCTGTTCGATGGTGGCTTCCTCTAGGGCGACGGTGGCTGCCGAGGCGACTGGTGTTGCCAATGCGCACAGCAACAAAGTCGTCATGCGAACAATAGTTGTTGCACCCGTAGGGGCGAACCCACGGCCCCCGCCGGGGCTTCCGAGGCATCCTGTTCGCCTGTCCGTAACGAATGGCTGTAGAAGCGGGCAGACACGTAGGTCTGCCCCTACGTTACCTGGCGCAATCAGCGATTTTATAGTACGCATGGTCGTACCTCTGCAATCAAGTTAGTAACTGAAACGTTCGCCCGGCAAGGCCGGCACGCTGGCCGGCGGTTTGCGATTCTTGGAAATTTGTTCGTAGGCATAAGCCAACTTGAACAGCGTCGGTTCGCTGAAGGGTCGGCCAAGAAACTCAATGGCAATCGGGCCATTTTCTTTTTGGGTATACCCTGCGGGCACCAGCACTGCCGGTAGGCCGGTGATAGAACTGAAGGGATTGTCTTGATCCACGCCACGTTCCAGATGCGCGGGCGGTGGCATGGACTTGAAGGGATGCACCAACACATCGAGACGATATTTGTCCATCAACTCAATGGCGGCTGATTTCAGTGTTTCCTGCGTATCGCGGCGCGCCAGGAAATCCGGGTGGTGCATCAGCGAATTGAATTCTTTGTAGCCCTTGGCAATGCTGGGCTTGACCAGCTCGCCACCCTTGGCAAGCAACTCATCCATGTTCTTGATCGGCGCGTTCGGTCCTAAACGGCGGAAGTACAAGTTGTAGGAGAACTGCGCTTCATAATAATTGGTGCGGGTGTCTTCCAGCAGCGTAAACAGATCGATGCCGGT
>JANMSB010000435.1:0-4539 GCA_031388915.1 Pseudomonadota bacterium
ACTGGAATCTGACGACAGGTACCCAATGCGCGTTGGCGTTGGTTGGGGCTGGTGGCATCCGGGCTGGATGGGGTCGATGAATTGGGCGACTGATGGCATTTACACGTATCGCGAAGGCCGGATTGCCGTGGATATGTTTGATGCGAAAACCCGTGAGCCCCTATGGCATGCGGAAGTCGAAAAGGACCTCAGTGGTCTCACCGGCGAGAAGGCCGAGGCGCACATCAATGCAGTGGTCACGGCGATGTTTGCCAAGTTTCCGGGCGCTAAGGCTAACTAAGCCGACTTTAATTCGAACCTCGTCTAGCGTTGTACCGACAGATTGCCCGAGTCGCGAAATTGTTCGATATCAGCGCTTGACGCTAAATTGAAGTCACCTTGAATGGTGTGTTTGATGCAGCCGGCTGCCAACGCGAACGCCAATGCGGACAGTTCACTTGCACCGCCGAGTAACGCTTGTAGGAATCCCGCCGCGAAGGCATCGCCCGTGCCGATGCGATCCACAATCGGTTCGATAGTCACCGGCTTGAGTTCGATCAGTTGCGTGCGGCTGCGTAAACGCGCGCCGAGTTCGTGGCGCGCCACGCTGTGTTCAATGCGATGCGTGCAGACGATGTATTCCAGTGTGCTGAATTGTTGGAGCGTAAGATCGCTCAAGGTCGCGAACGCATCGGCAGGCGTGTTGCCGGCGGATTCATGTCCCAATATCAACGCCAGTGAGCGCGCATCCGCGAATAACGCATTGGATGCTTGGGCGCAGCGGCGAAACACCGCTGCTGCGTCGCCATCCCAGGTTTTCCAGAGTTTTGCGCGGTAGTTGCAGTCAAAGGAGGTTTTTATGCCCTTGGTCTGCGCCGCTTGCAAAAATGTCTGAACGAGCTGCGCCAGCTCGGCGCTCAACGCTGCGCTCACACCTGAGGTATGCAGCCAGTCGATGTTGACCAGCGCGGCATCGGACTTCAGTAGCTCCGGTGCATGTTCTGCAAAAGCGGAATGCGCACGATCATAAATAACCTGTGCTGGCCGACGCGCGGCGCCTGGCGTTAGGAAGTACAAGCCCATTCGTCCGGGGCGGGTATGCAGGGGGTTAGTGTTCACGCCATGCTTTTGCAGCTCTTCTCTACAGCGTTGACCCAGCGCATTGTCCGGCACCACGCCAATCATGCTCACCGGATATCCGGCACGCGCCAATGCCACCGCGACATTGGCTTCGGCGCCGCCGCAGTGGATGTTTAGTTGCGAGGCTTGCGACAACAGTTGGTGCTCCGGTGCCGATAGACGCAGCAGTAGTTCACCCAAGCAAGCTATATGTGGTTTGTTCATGGTCGCGCGTTTCCCAAGTGACCAGTCCCTGGCAGACGGAGGTGTGCATTGCAGCATAACCCAGTTGTTATCCGGGCTTGTGTCTTGTCTGCACACTTGATAGTCTAATTGCTACCGGTGTCATTTATAAGTCTTGTTCGGCCTTCGTCCTAGACGCGAATTTTTCGGCACCTTATGGTGGGTTTTCTTGGTCTAATTCAAAGCAATTAGTAGCGATGCCCAGGCACATTGGGTATAAATGCTACCGGTGTCATTATTTACAATTAACTTGCGACCGGGAAACTCGGCGCCACAAGCTGGAGGGGACATGAATAGGGGTCGTCATTTCTTTGCAAATCGCGCCGGCCATATGGGCGTATGGTCTTTGGCCGTACTGAGTTTTACCGCGCCGACCGCTGTGCTTGCGCAGACGGCCGGGGCCGACTTGGAAGAGGTTGTGGTTACCGGCTATAGGCAGAGTTTAAGTGTCGCACTGGATGCAAAAAAACAATCGGCGGAGGTTATCGACCAAATTGTTGCTGAAGACATTGCCAAGTTTCCAGATTTGAATTTGAGTGAATCGATCCAGCGTATCCCTGGTGTTTCCATATCCAGAGAAGCGGGTGAGGGCAGGCAAATTACGGTGCGTGGCCTAGGCGCTCAGTTCACACGGGTACGAATCAATGGCATGGAAGGTTTGACGACTACCGGCGGTACCGATGCTACGGGCGGTAACAATCGCTCCCGTTCGTTCGATTTCAATATTTTTGCATCGGAACTATTCAACTCGATCACGGTGCGCAAAACCTCTTCTGCCAGTGTGGAGGAAGGTTCATTGGGCGCTACCGTTGATCTCAGAGTCGCCCGGCCCTTTGACTATTCCGGTTTTACCTTTGCAGCTTCGGGGCAACTTGGTTACAACGATCTCAGCGAGGAAACCGATCCTCGCGGTGCCTTGCTCATCAGCAACACTTTTGGCGATGGTAAATTCGGTGCGCTGCTGTCAGTTGCTTACAGCGAACGTAACGTCCTTGATGTGGGTGCCAGCGCCGTGCGTTGGCAGAGCGGTGGTGGTTGGCAGTCGAATGCAACTTCCTACACGACCACAGAGCTTGCCTCCGCATTCCGGCCGCGTATCCCGCGCTATGATTATTACGAGAACAGCCAGGAACGCTTGGGTGTGACGGCGTCGTTCCAGTTCAAACCAAGCGATGCTTCGGAGTTAAGTTTAGATGTGTTGTATTCGAAGCTCGATGCAACCCGTAGTGAGGCATTTCTGGAGTCGGCGAATTTCAGTTCTTCGCTCTCAGAAGTTGATGTGTTGGATGCTTACATTGATCCAACCAACAGCCTTGTCTATGGCCGCTTCGACGATGTGGATATTCGTAGCGAACAGCGCTACGACGAACTGTCCACCACCTTCAAACAGATTACGCTGGAAGGAACGCAGAAGTTGGGCGACGCACTGACGCTGCACGCACTGGTCGGTCGCGCCGACTCATCCTTCGACAATCCGATTCAGACCACGCTGCTGTGGAATGTGCTCAATGTCGACGGCTATTCGTATGACTACCGCGGGAATAGTCGTGTTCCAGTGTTTGGTTATGGAAGTTCCGCCATCGCGGACCCCAGCTTCTGGCAGTTCACTGCGGCGAGCGGCGCCAATATTCGTTTACGACCGCAGACCACCGACAATACCCTTGATAACGTTCTCGCCGACCTGACGTGGGAGATGTCGGATTCCCTATCGGTATCCGGTGGTGTTCAGTTTAAGAAATACACTTTTGATACGACGGAGAAGCGTCGCTCCAATGGTACGACTGCAAACTTGGAAGGCAGTATCCCTGCTAGCGCTGCCGCCATTCCAACTTCGGCGTACTTCACGACTATTTCGCTGAATGGCCTGACTTGGGTGGTGCCGAATGTTAAGGCGGCTGGGCAGTTGATGGGGCTTTATGACCCGGCTTTGTATCCGCTTGGCATTGAGCCCATATTGGGCAACAACTACTCGGTTGAAGAAAAAGATAGCGGTGCGTTCGTGCAGGTGGATTTCAAGACCATGCTGGGCGGCATGAATCTGCGTGGTAACGTGGGTGTTCGGTATGTGAAAACCAAGCTTGAAGCCAGTGGCTATAGCTTGTCGTCTGGCGCGGTACTGAAAAATTCCGGCGATCATAGCTATAGCGATACGTTGCCGTCGTTGAATTTGGCGCTTGATCTGACTGACGAATTCATCATTAGGTTTGGCGCTGCAAAAGTAATGACTCGTCCGAATCTTGGCCAACTCAATCCCAGCGCCAGCGTTACGGTGTCGGGTAGCAACAAAACTGTTACTGCTGGTAATCCGGAATTGAATCCGTTCCGTGCAACAGCCGTTGATTTGTCTTTTGAATGGTACTTCGCTAAAGAATCGCTGTTAGGTCTAGGGCTGTTCTACAAGGACATCAACAGTTTTGTGCAAACGATTCGCAAGGCGGGTACGTTCAGCGAGAATCCACTCGGCCTGCCCGATAGCGTTGCGGTGGCCGCCTGCGGCACAGTGGTCGGTTGTTCGCCAAGCAGCAACGACTGGCAGTTCTCCATTCCCGGCACTACGCCAGGCGGTACTTTAAAGGGGGCTGAGTTATCATTCCAAATGCCGTTTACGTTCTTGCCGGGGCTCTGGAAAGACTTCGGTACGCAGATGAACTACACCTATGTGGAGTCTGATATCACCTACCGAACCTTCAGTAGTGCGACGACATATACAGATGTTAAGGAGCGTCTGACCAACCTGTCTAACGACGCCTATAACGTTACGCTGTACTATGACAATGGTACTTTCAGTGCTAGAGCATCCTTGGCGTATCGTGGTGACTATCTGACGACAGTGCCCGGCCGCAACAGCAACAATGTGGAAGGTACTGCTGAAACGACAACCATTGATGCATCCGCGTCGTGGAATGTGAATGATCACATTTCAGTGAGCTTGGAAGGGCTGAACCTCACGGATGAATATGATGATCAATGGGTGGATTCAGTTGGCGACCGCAGCTCCTACTATCACCACTCTGGTCGCACCTTCATGTTAGGCGCTCGTTACAAGTTCTAAGTTAGCAGCCCCACGTTACGCATGTGCGTCAGTACTTACAGATTGCAATTGCAGCCTGTCGGTACTGACGCTTTTTTATTATTTCGTGCTCGCTGTGTTGGGTTTACGTGTCATGGTCATTAGGTCCCATTCCTCGGGATTGAAAG
>JANMSB010000460.1:0-18820 GCA_031388915.1 Pseudomonadota bacterium
TGATGCTGCAAGCACACCGATGCCTGGGTCGCGGTAGATAACGATGAGTCCAAGTCAAATCGTTCATCATCGTCAGTAAAAGCACAGGCGTAGACGCGCAATTGCCCATCACGTTTGAGCAGCATGCGGCTGTGCGTACACATCAGCTTGTTGGTATCAGCCGGTGCTTCAATCCCCCTACGGGGATGATGCAGCACCTTCCCCCTGCTGGGATGATGCGGCACCTCTATCGCAGCGGCATCGCTGTCGGTGCCCAACTTACCTAGTTCTGGCAACGCCACGATGCGGATGGTTTCAGGCAAGCGCGCCTTGCGCAGCAACAATCGATACGCTTCTTGAACCGCAGACACATCCTCATCAGCGTCCATTTGCCGCGCAATTGAAATGCCGAAGCCCTGTTCGTGCAATAACTGCAAGCCCTCGATGGCGCGCTGAAAATTTCCCCAGCCTCGCGCGGTGTCGTGGCGTTGCTGGTCGGGATAGTCGATGCTGATGCGAAACGACAGCGGCTGTGGTTGCTGTTTCAATAATTGCAATTGATGCAGACGTTTGAGTAGCGGCGCGGTGCCGTTGCTCAGTACCAGGCAGGGCCGCAGATACAGTGCGTACTCCAAAATCTTGACGATGTCTTTGACGATCAAGGGTTCGCCGCCGGTGAAGCAAAAGCGCTGCACGCCCAGGTGCATCGCTTCATCCAAGTACGGCTTGATCTCGTTGAGCTTGATGCGCTCCAAACGAGTATCGCCGGGACGCGATCCTTCCAAGCAGAACGGGCATTCCAGATTGCAGGCTGTGCCGGTGTGAATCCACAGCTCGGTGAGCGATCGCAGTTTGATAGTAGTCTGATCCATAAACGCGGGCGGGTTGAAACCCGCCCCTACTTGATCGGCAACTCGCGTGACTTTTGCACGGGGCGCAGTGCGAAACTCGAATGCACCCGCGCCACATGCGGCAAGCGTGTCAGCTGTTTACTGTGCACGCGCTCGAAGTCGGCAGTGTCGGCGACGACGACGCGCAGCAAGTAATCGAAATCGCCGGTCATCAGGTAACACTCGATCACTTCGGGAATCTGGCGCACTGCTTGTTCAAAGGCATTCAAGTCGGTTTGCTCCTGCCGGTCCAGGGTGATGCTGACGAATACATTCACCGGACAGCCGGCGAGATTCTGATTGATCAGCGCGGTGTAGCCTTCGATCAAGCCCGACTCTTCCAGTGCACGTACGCGGCGTAGGCAGGCCGATTCCGACAGGCTGACGCGCTCGGCCAAGGTGCTATTGGCGATACGGCCTTCCTGTTGCAGCGTCAGCAGAATGGCGCGGTCGAAACGATCCAGCTTTAGGGGCTCGGTACTCATGCGCAAGAATCCATGGCGCCAATGAATGAATGGCGGTGGATTTTGCCATACGCCGTAGATTGGCAGGCGGGTTTGCATGATGGGATGCCCGCAATGGATTGTTGCGCGCAAGCGTTACTGGTCGCAGCGATCGGGCGATGGTTTAGTTTGCCATCGCCAGTCGTCGCTGCCAGCCCAGGTGCGTGATGGCTATCACGACAATCGCCAGCGCTGGAATGGCCAGCAGATTCACGGCACGCCAGCCCAGCGTCGCCAGTACGCCACCGGCGCTCAGTGATGCCACGCTGGCAACGCCAAAGACAATGAAGTCGTGCGCCGCCTGCGCGCGGGCGCGTTCGGCGGGGCGATAGCTGTCGATGAGCAAGGTGCTGCCGCCGATGAATAGAAAATTCCAGCCCACGCCCACCAAGGTCAAGGCTGCCACGAAGTTTCCATAGGTAATGCCCGACAGCGCCACGCTGATGTGTAGCAACAGCAGCGCCACACCGCATGAAATCACCGGCAACACGCCGAAGCGTTGAATCAGTTTGCCGGTAAACAAGGAGGGAACAAACATCCCCAGCATGTGCCATTGAATGACATTGGTGGACGCCCATAGCGGCAAGCCACACATTTGCATCGCCAACGGGGTGGCTGTCATGACCATCACCATGACGGCAAAGCCCACGGTGGTGCTGGCCACTGCGGCAAGAAATATCGGTTGCCGGATGACTGCGCCCAGTGGCCGTGCCTCGCTGGCAGTATTGCTAGTGGTTGGCGCCATCGGCGGCACGTGTAAACGCCATACCAACGCCATGGCCACCAGTCCCAGCAGGCTCATCGCGACAAACGGCGCGATGAAGGGCGATGACGAGATTGCCACGAAGGCGTTTGAGTGACGCACAATGGCTGGCCCCAACAACGCAGCGACGATGCCGCCCGCCACCACCCATGACAAGGCCTGACTGCGGAAGTGAGCGCTCACCGAGTCCGCAGCGGCGAATCGGTAGTACCCCGAAAATGCGCTATACAAACCCAACAACGCATTGGCGGCGAGAAACAGGTTGAAGCTTGCCAGCGCCACACTCAATGTAGCGACCAAGCCTGCGGTCGTGCCTAGGGCGCATCCCAGCAAGAATCCCGCGCGCCGGCCATAACGTTGCATGAACAACGCCGCCGGGATCATGGCCACCGTTGCCGCGACCATCACCATGCCCACTGGCAGCGTGGCCAGACGTGCATCCGGCGCCAGCTTTAATCCGACCAGTCCGCCCACGGCTACCATGACCACCGAAGCAGTTTGAAACATGGCCTGCGCCGCAGCGAGCAGCAAGGCGGTGGTGCGTTCGGCAGAGAGCGTCACCGCAAACCCGTTTCAAGCCGTGCAATCACCATGCGCTGAATCTCGCTGGTGCCTTCGTAGATTTCAGTGATCTTGGCGTCGCGAAAATAACGTTCGATGGGCAATTCTTTCGAGTAGCCCATGCCGCCGTGAATCTGCACGGCGGCATGGGCGCAGAACATGGCCGCTTCCGACGCAACCAATTTGGCCATGGAGCCTTCCAGCGTGCAGCGTTCGCTGGTGCCCTTGGTTTTGGTGCGCTTCCAGGCGGCTTGCCAGGTGAGTAGGCGCGCAGCTTCCAGCCTGCATTTCATGTCGGCCAGTTTGTGTTGGATCATTTCAAAGCTGCCGATGGCGGAACCGAAGGCCTGGCGCTCGCGTGCATATTGCACTGAGGCATCGTAAGCGGCGCGGGCGATGCCTACTGATTGTGCGGCAATGCCAATGCGGCCCGAGTCGAGAATGTCCATGGCGATGGCAAAGCCCTGGCCCTCTTTACCCAAACGATTTTCAACCGGGCAGGTGTAGTTCTCGAATTCAATCTCGCAAGTGGCGGAAGCTCTGATGCCAAGCTTGGGCTCGGTCTTGCCGCGCATGAAGCCCGGCTGGTGGGTATCCACGATGAAAGCCGTAATGCCCTTGGATTTTTTATCGGGATCGGTGACCGCGAACATCACCATGTAATCGGCAACCGGGCCGGAAGTGATCCAGGCTTTTTTGCCGTTGATCGCATAGTGCGAACCATCGGTCGATAACACCGCGCGCGTGCGCATGCCGGCGGCGTCCGATCCCGACTGCGGTTCGGTCAGGCCATAACAACCAATCGCCTTGCCAGTGGCCACGGGGGTGACAAAGCGCTGTTTTTGCGCTTCGGTGCCATAGGTCAGAATGCCGGTGCTGTACAGCGAGTTGTTCACCGAGACGATGGTGGAGTGCGCGGCATCGGCGGCGGCAATTTCTTCCATGACCAGTGCATAACAAATCGTGTCGAGTCCGGCGCCGCCGTAGGCTTCCGGAACTTCCACGCCCATAAAGCCCAACTCACCAGCGCGGGCAATGGTGTCGCGGGGAAACTCGCCCGAGGCGTCGTGGGTTGCTGCAATGGGTGCAATTTCCTGCTGCGCGAAATCGCGTGCCGCTTGTCGGATGAGTTGTTGTTCGTCAGTCAGTGCGAAGTCCATGGGATTCCCGCATGCCGCCTGTAAGTGGTGGCGTAGAGCATACGATATTGGCGCTGCTTTAGCCCCGCGGCGTTTCGCACCTCCCTGTGGTTAGGGTGTCATTCGGCACATCCTGTGCCTCACCTGTCGGGCAGCTAGAACGCCTTTCCGTTCGCCCCCTGAGCTCGTCCCACTGGGATGACCGACGGCCCTCGGAGGGTTCTCAGAATCAGCATGCTTCGATGGATGAACCATTCCCTACGGTCACAGCTCAGCACGAACGGAGTGAAAAAATGGACTTGTCCGCTTAAGGAAGATCTGATTTACCCCTGTTAAGACATCTCGACTCCGCTCGATGACCGGAAAGATGCGCAGTTTTCCGGTCGCTGAGCGGAGTCGAAGCATCCTAAATGCAGTTAATCAGACCTTCCTTAAGTAAGCGCCATTCGCGCAACACAAGTCTATGCCGACAGTTTGCGAAGCGGCTCGACCACCGGCACGCCGCCGCGCATGCGTAGTCTGAGCGTGTCGGTGAACGAGTTGCGAATCGCCAATTCATGCAACAGCGTGCTGCATCGTTCGGCCGGCAGCGGCCGGCTGAAAAAGTAACCCTGGGCGATTTCGCAATGGTGACGAGTGAGCACCTCAAGCTGCGCCGCGGTTTCGACGCCTTCGGCTACCACGCGCAAGCCTAAGCTCTTGGCCATAGCGAACACCGCGCTGACGATGGCCTCATCCGCGGGATTAACATCCACCTGGCTAATAAAACTGCGATCGATCTTCAGCGTGTCGATGGGCAGGTGACGCAAGTAGCTGAGGCTGGAGTAGCCGGTGCCGAAGTCATCGATTTGGATGCGCACACCCATGTCGCGTAGCGCCTGCAAGTTGCCGGCTTGGTGAACGACATCGTGCATCAATGCGCCCTCGGTAATTTCAAACGCCAGTAGTGCAGGATTAACGCCGGTTTCAGTCAGCACGCGCTGCAAGATCTCGCAGATGTTTTGGCGCTGAAACTGAATAACCGACCAGTTCACCGCCACCGGTACTACCGGCACGCCAGCGACTTGCCACTGCATCAATTGCTGACACACGCTGCGCAGCACATGTTCGCCCAGCGGCAGGATCAGCCCGCTGTCTTCCGCCACCGGAATGAATCTGCCGGGCGGAATCAAACCCAGGCGCGGATGTTGCCAGCGCACCAATGCCTCCAAACTGACCGTCCGCCTGCTGGCGACTTCGACCAATGGCTGATAATGCACCACGAATTCGCCGGCCTTCAGTGCGCGTCGCATGGCGCGCTCCATGGCGAGGCGGCGCCGCATTTGAGTATTCATTTCACCCTTGAAAAATTGCACTGCGCCGCGGCCGCCTTCTTTGGCCTTGTACATGGCCAGGTCGGCATGGCGCATCAACGACACCACATCCTGGGCATCGTGGGGATACAGGCTGATGCCAATGCTGACCGAGGTGCCGGCTTCGCGCTCGGGTGCCTCCGCCAATGTTTCGCGCAGCAATTTGGCTTCGCGGGCCGCGGCGGCGAGGTCGGTGACCTCGCGTAACACCACGACGAACTCATCGCCGCCCAGACGTACCGCCACGCCGCGCGCGCCGATATGGGCTTTGAGTTGCTTGGCAACGCGGACCAATATGGCGTCGCCGGCATCGTGACCGCGCGCGTCGTTGATGTCTTTGAAGTTATCCAAATCGAGAAACATCACCGCGAAGCCGGAGCCGGCTGCACAGGTCTTGACGGATTCTTCCAGGTAGTCGCGCAGGAGCAGCCGGTTTGGTAACCCAGTCAATGAATCGTGATGTGCTAAGTAGTCCAGGCGGCGTTGATTGCGTAATAGCTTCTTCTGGATTTTCTTGCGTACCGTTACGTCATGGGCGATGTAGCACAGTGCCCTACGGCCGTTGATTTCCAGTTGACTGGCAGTCACTTCCACATCCAGCAATTGGCCATCCTTGCAGCGGTGTTTGAGCGTGCGCACATGCGAGCGCGTGTTGGTCAGCAATTCGAGCGTGCCGGTATCTAGGCTCGGTGTGGTCTCGATCAGAATGTCTTCCAGCTTAAGCGCCAGCAGTTCTTCAATGCTGTAGCCCAGGCGGCGTTGCAGCGCGCGGTTTGCTTCCAAAATACGGCCGGTGTGCACGTCGATGATAAAAATGCCTTCGTCGGCTTGTTCGACCACCGTTTGATAGCGCGTTTCGATTCTAAATTTGTCGGCTTGCAGACGGGAAAGTCGGCGCTTGAGCAGCACCACTCCGATAGCCAGCGTTATTGCGATCACCAGCAATGCGCCAATCGCCAGCCATGTCTGTAGAGACGTCATGAGCTGTAACCGATCATGCTGGGCATGACTGGCGTGATCAATGACACAGTCATTCGCCGCGTCGGTATCGACGCGCCGTTGAATTGCATTGATGACTTCGCCACAGTTTGCACCGCGCTCTCCATCGTTCCATACCCAGCGCAGTGCAGGCGGCGCTTGGTAATAAAAGCCACAGTTTCTATGGCTAAAATAAGCACATCGTTGCACGGCGTCTATGGCGTGAAGCGTGAAGCGCGGACCGGACGAATGACCAGCGACGCTTAAGTTGCTCCCTCACGCAAAGGGGCGGATAACGAGAACCACCCGCCGTTATTCGTCCAAAATTGAGTTCAAGCCCCGGGTGCGCAGTGACGTTGCTCACAGATTGCACACACCTACTCGGGTGGCGCTCGTGCCGCCAGGGGTTTAGTTCCGAGGTGCTATCTCACGCTCGCGCCGCTTGCCAAGCCGTCCACAGCTTTTGCAAAGGCTTCAGTTCGATGCGTTCCCTGGTGGCAGTGATCGGATCATCGGCAATGTATTGCAGTACCCGCGCATGTAGTTCGGCCAGTACCAGCAGTGGCCGCAGCAGTGGCTTTTCGTTGTTCAACAAGCTTTGTTTGAGTGTTTGATAGGCAGTCAATTGCTGCTGGCTGCGCGACTTGAGCAAGTGTACGAAGGCATCGGGCCAGTCGTTGCCTTGCAAGACTTCGTATTCAATATTCAGTTCATCGAGTTTTACCAACGGCAGATACAAACGGCCGTGATGAAAGTCCTGGCGCAGATCGCGTAGGATTTCGACGTGGCGGATGAAAGCGCCCACTTGTCTGGCGGCATCGAGTAGCTGCTCGGTAGGTGCATTGGCGAGTTGTTGTACCGCCAGTGTTGCTAACGCGCCAAGGCCGCCACGCAAGTACTGATTGAGTTCCACATCGGTTTCATAGGTTGCGTTCGCCAATTCCTGTGCTGCGCTCAGTGCTACTTCGTGCAGTGCTTGGAAATCGTGGTGAGGGTACGCGCTGGTTTGCAACACCTGCGTGGCCGGATGTTGTGCTTTGCCGGCAAGCAGCCGATCAATTTCTTCGCGCCACCATTGCAAGCGTATATGCGCCACTTCATGCGGCGCGCGGGCGCTGTCGTGTAATTCGGCTTCGATCAGGAATAACGCGGCGAGCGCGTCGCGATGTGGTTCGGGCGTGTACAGCCAGGCGTAGTAGCGCATCGAGCCGGTCGGAACGGCGCGCTCGACCAAGGCGGCATCGAGCTTCATTCTTTGTCGAGTGCGATCGGGGTGATCGGCGTCCGCGTCGCGATATCGATGGGTGTCCGCGCCAATACTTCAACGGGATCGACGCTGTCCAGTTCCTTGTCGGGGCGTATGCCGAGTTCGGTGAACTTGCGTGCACCGGGTAGTACTTGCCGCTCTAACGAGCCCATGGCGGCGTTGAACGCCTCGACGCTACCGTTGAGGTTGCGCGACAGTTTGCCAAGATGCGTGGTGAACACATTCAGGCGCTTGTACAAATCGGCGCCGAGATCGCGAATCACTTGGGCATTTTGCGCCAAGGCAGTCTGACGCCAGCCGTACGCCACGGCTTTAAGTAACGCCACCAGTGAGGAGGGCGTGGCGATGATCACGTCCTGACGAATGGCATCTTCCAGCAGTGAGGGATTGATCGCCAATGCAGCGCTCAGGAATTGATCGCCGGGAATGAACAGGATCACGAAGTCCGGGCTTTTCTCGAACTGCGCCCAGTAGCTCTTGGCGGACAGCTCTCGTACGCGCTGGCCCACCATGTTGGCGTGACGTTGCAGCGCGAGATCGCGCGCTTCATCGGTGCTGGCCTCCACGGCTTCAAGATAGGCGTCCAGCGGCGTCTTCACATCCACTACCAGTGTGCGGCCGTCGGGCATGTTCACAATCATGTCGGGACGCAATGCGCCGTCGGCCGTGTTGGTGTGCACTTGTTCGCTGAAGTCGCAGTGCTCCACCATACCGGCCAATTCGGCTAAGCGCTTCAGGGTTAGCTCGCCCCATTGACCGCGCACTTCAGGTCGACGCAAGGCGGTCACCAAGTTACGTGTTTCTTTTTGCAGCGCTTGTTGGCCCAGCGTGACGGTCTCCAACGAGGTGCGCAGTGCGCCAAAGGTTTCAGCGCGTTCCTTTTCGATGCGGCTGATTTGTAGTTCGGTCTTAGCCAGCGCTTCCTTAATCGGCGCCACCATGGTTTCGATGGCTTTCTCGCGTTCGGTGAGTGTGGCAACCGCCGCCTGCTGATGTTGACCTAAGTGTTCGCGCGCCAGTTGCAGGAACACTTCGCTGTTGGCGCGCAGCGTGTTGCCGGCAACGTTATCGAACTCGGCCGCCAATCGTTCCATGCTGAGCTGCATCGCGGCATGGCGTTCTTGTTCGATCAGCGATTGAGATTTGATTTGCGCCTGGGCTACCGCCAGTTCGTTGCCGAGTTGTTGCTCGCGTTGGTTGGCCTTGTGGCGCGCCAGCAGCCAGCCCAGCAGTAGGCCGATCAATAGCGAGCCGATGGCGATGAAGATGGTGGTGTTCACTGTGTTATTAGATTGTTTGTGTAGGGGCGGCTCGCGAGCCGCCCTTCATAATATTCAATCGAACAAAGAGGGCGGTTCGCGAACCGCCCCTACGAAAGGCGAGGTACGTTTGCTCATGCAAACAACCACTCGTGCAACTGCTCTGGCTGGTTGATCATGCCATCGGCTTGCCACGCATGCGGTTGGTCGGTGTGCGCAATGTACCCCCATAACGCCACCAGCGAGGACATGCCGGCGGCGCGCGCCGCTTGAATGTCGCGTTCGGCATCGCCGACATACAGGCAATCTTGCGGCTGTAAGCCAATCAATTGCGCGGCATGCAGCAAGGGTAACGGATGTGGTTTGCGTTCGCTGACGGTGTCGCCGCTCACGATGCAGTCGGCTTGTGTGTCCAGGCCCAGGCTGGCCATGAGTGGATCGGTCAACCACGCGGGCTTGTTGGTCACTACGCCCCAGCGCAAATTGTGGTTACGTACTTGCTGTAGTAGCGCAGTGAAGCCGGCAAACATTTGCGAATGTACGGCCAGCGCATCGCGATAAATGGCCAGGAAGCGATTCACCAGTCGTTGCCGCTCGGTGTCTTCCAGTGTGCCAAACGCCAGCCGAATCAAGCCGACGCTGCCATGCGAGACCACGGGGCGAATCTGAACAAAAGGCAAAGGCGCACGTTGTTCCTCTACCAACAAGATGTTCAGTGCGGCCGCCATGTCCGGCGCGGTGTCGAGCAACGTGCCATCCAGATCCAGCAATAGAGCTTGTTTCTTCGCGCGCATGGCAGGAGTAATTACGCGGGCTTGCTGACGTGCATCAGGTAATTCACATCCACATCCGCGCCCAGCGAGCAGGCTTGCGTGAGGGGATGAAATTGCAGGCCGGTGATGTCGCGCAGTTCCAGATCAGCCTCGCGCACCCAGCGCGCTAATTCAGAAGGCCGAATGAATTGCGCGTAAGTGTGTGTGCCCTTGGGCAAGAGCTTGAGCAGGTATTCCGCGCCCAGAATGGCCATGGCGTACGACTTCGGGTTGCGATTCAGTGTGGAAAACACCGCTTGTCCGCCGGGCTTAAGCAACTGCGCAATTGTGCGGATAACCGCGGCTGGGTCGGGCACGTGCTCCAGCATTTCCAAGCAGGTCACTACGTCGTAGTTGCCGACATTGGTCAGTGCATGTTGTTCGGCGGACTGGCGCAAGTAGCGAATGTTTAGCTGCGATTCCAGCGCATGCAGCGTGGCGACTTCGATAGTGGTTTCGCCCAAATCGATGCCGGTCACTTGAGCGCCGCGTTGAGTCATGGCTTCGCATAACAGGCCGCCACCACAGCCCACATCCAACACCCGTTTACCGCTCAGTTGCACGCGCCGGTCGATGTAGTCCACGCGCACCGGATTCATGATGTGTAGCGGCTTGAACTCGCCGTGTTCGTCCCACCAACGCTGCGCCAAACTATCGAAGCGGGCGATTTCCGCAGGGTCGTGATTGGTCGATGCCCAGGTCGATTCGTGGGTCGATTCGTGAGCCGATGTGGGCTGGGCGTGGATGTTCATGGCAGCGCCTGATTGCGAGGCTGCGCAGTATAGCGGTGAGCAAAGTTTACGGTGGTATTTTGCTGCTGTTTCGGCGGCTACCTGCGCTAGGTTTTATCTCCATTTCAAGGCCTTGTCTGTGCTAGAATTTCCTGGATAAGCGTCATCCGAAGACGGCGTTTCGACAAGACTGATAATCAGCATTTAAAGTCCAGTAAAAACAGCGGAAAACCGGTTCAACCATGGCTGAATTCGCACGCGAACTCCTGCACGTCAATATCGAAGATGAGATGCGCCAGTCGTATCTCGATTACGCCATGAGCGTGATTGTCGGGCGTGCGCTGCCGGATGTGCGTGACGGCCTGAAACCGGTGCATCGGCGCGTGCTGTATGCCATGCGTGTGTTGGGCAACGACTGGAATAAGGCTTACAAGAAATCGGCGCGCGTGGTGGGTGACGTGATCGGTAAATACCATCCGCACGGCGATACTGCGGTGTACGACACCATCGTGCGCATGGCGCAGCCGTTCTCGATGCGCTACATGCTGGTGGACGGTCAGGGTAACTTCGGTTCGGTGGACGGCGATTCGCCCGCCGCCATGCGTTACACGGAAGTGCGCATGTCCAAGCTGGCGCATGAGCTGCTGGCAGACCTGGACAAAGAGACCGTCGATTTCACGCCCAACTACGACGAGTCCGAACATGAACCGGCGGTGATGCCGACGCGCGTGCCGAATCTGTTGATCAACGGTCAGACCGGCATTGCGGTCGGCATGGCCACCAATATTCCGCCGCATAACCTGAGTGAAGTCATCGATGCCTGCGTGGCGTTGCTCGATGATCCGGCGATCACCATCGCGCAGTTGATGCAGCATATTCCCGCGCCGGATTTCCCCACCGCCGGCATCATCAACGGCACGCAGGAAATCGCGCAGGCGTATCACACCGGTCGCGGCCGCGTGTACATGCGCGCCCGCACCAACATCGAAGAAGACGAGAAAGGCCGTCAGACAATTGTTGTCACGGAATTGCCTTATCAAGTTAATAAAGCGCGTCTGATCGAACGTATCGCCGAGCTGGTGCGCGAGAAAATTATTGAGGGCATTGCCTCGGATGGCCTGCGCGACGAGTCCGACAAAGACGGCATGCGCATCGTGATCGAACTCAAGCGCGGCGAAGTGGCCGATGTGGTGCTGAATAATCTGTACAAGCACACCGCGATGGATTCGGTGTTCGGCATCAACATGGTGGCGTTGCTGGATGGCCAGCCCAAGCTGCTCAACCTGAAACAAATCATCGATGCCTTCCTGCGCCATCGCCGCGAAGTGGTGACGCGTCGCACCGTATTCGAAATACGCAAAGCACGCGAACGCGCCCACATTTTGGAAGGCCAGGCCATTGCGCTGGCAAATATTGATGAGGTGATTGCCCTCATTAAGGCGTCGCCCACACCGGCCGATGCCAAAGTCGGTTTGTTGAGCCGCGATTGGTCCGGCGGTGCGGTGCCCGAGATGTTGGCGCGTGCCGGTGCAATCTCGACGCGTCCCGATGGTTTGACTATCGAGTTCGGTTTGCACGGCCAAAGCGAAAACTATAGCTATCGCATGTCCGAGGCGCAGGCGCAGGCCATTCTGGAAATGCGTTTGAATCGCCTGACTGGCCTGGAACAGGACAAGATCATTGCCGAGTATCAGGAGTTGCTGCTCGAGATTCAGGATCTGGGCGACATCCTGGCGCGCTCGGAGCGCCTGGTGCAGGTGATCCGCGACGAGTTGCTGGAAATCAAGGCCACCTATGGCGATGCACGTCGTACCGAAATCAATCACACCCATTCCGATCTGTCGCTGGAAGATCTGATCGAGCCGCAGGATGTGGTGGTAACGCTGTCGCATACTGGCTATGCGAAATCGCAGCCGTTGGTGGATTACCAGGCACAGAAGCGCGGCGGTCGCGGTAAGGCCGCTACCTCAATGAAGGATGAAGACTTCATCGACAAGTTGTTCGTCGCACACACGCATGACACGTTGCTGTGCTTCTCCAGCGCCGGCAAGTTGTACTGGCTGAAGGTATATCAATTGCCGATGGCCAGCCGCGGTTCGCGCGGCAAGCCGATTGTGAATCTGCTGCCGCTGGTAGAAGGCGAGCGCATCAATGCGGTATTGCCCATCCATGAATTCACCGATGATCGCTATGTGTTCATGGTGACCAGTCAGGGCACCGTGAAAAAGACTTCACTGGAAGCGTTCTCGCGTCCGCGTCAGGCCGGCATCATTGCGGTAGATCTGGAAGTGGGCGATCGCTTGGTAGGCGTCGACATTACCGACGGCAGCAAGCACATCATGTTGTCCACCGCCTCGGGCAAGGCGATTAGGTTTAGCGAAGATGACGTTCGTCCCATGGGCCGCTTGGCGGCTGGCGTGCGTGGCATTCGCTTGGGTGAAGGCGATGAAGTGATCTCGCTGATTGTGGTGGAAGAGAATGGCTTGATTCTCACGGCTTCAGCCAATGGCTACGGCAAGCTCACCGAAGTGTCTGAGTTCCCCATGCATGGCCGTGGCGGTCAGGGCGTGATTTCGTTGCAAACCAGCGAACGCAACGGCGATGTGGTTGCTGCCGTGCAGGTGAAGTCGGACGATGAAATCATGCTGATCAGTTCCAACGGCACGCTGGTACGCACGCCGGTGAAGGATGTTTCCGTGCTGGGCCGCAACACTCAGGGCGTGCGATTGATTCGCATTGATGACGATGCGCGCCTGGTCAGTGTTGAATGCATCGTCAACGAAGGCGGCGAAGCTGCCGAAGGCGAGGGTGATGCCGAGTTGGTAAAGGGTGACGCATAAGCTGGTGGTGATTTACTGGCGTCGCTAGATGACGCCATTGTAGGAGCGGGTCATGCCCGCGATTTAAATCATCCGGGCGCCTGTGCTGAGCTTGTCCCACAGGGATGGCCTTCGGTCTTCGAAGCATTGCCCGGTCCTACAAGCTGGAATGCTGGATGCACGCGTGCGTTTGAGCCGCCGCAATGCGCCCTTCAGCGAGATCGTGAACAGGCTCTTAGCTGCTGCCCAGAAATCCGCGCAGCTTATCCTTGAGTTTGTCTTTTAATTTTTCTTCCAGCTTCTGTTTTTCTTCGTCAATCTTTTGCTTGGCTTTCTCTTTGAGCAGGCCTTCCACATCGGGACGCACTTTGGGTTCGTTGATGGTGCCGGTGATGCGCACTGGAATGGTTAGGCCGACGATGTCCTGCGTTTGTTCGGCCAGTTTATCTTCAGCAGGAATCTTCAGCACTGCGGCGTTCAAGCGATAGTCGATGGCATTGCTCACCATATTGATCGAACCTTGCCCGGTCACCTTGAGGTATTGCAGCGCGGCGACCAGGTCTTGATTGTTGAGTTGACCGTCGGTAACCACCGCCGAGCCGCGCAGGTTGGTGAAGTTGGTTTGCTCGGGCCCGCTACGGGTTGGAATCGCCTGCTGTTTCAGCACGGCACGCGCACGACGAATTTCGTACCATAGGTCGAAGCCGGTAATTGCGCCATCGTTAACGCTGAAATCGAGCGTGCCATCCAAGGTTTTTTTGATGGCGTCGGTATCGGGGCCATTGCCCGCTAGTTTCATGTTGATGCTGCCACGTCCGATCAAACGTTTGGATTGATACAACGCTTCAACCAGTGGTGCGAAGTTGATGCCGTCGAGATGTTGTTCCAGGCTCAGTTGCGGCTGCTTGCCGCGCGCATCCACCGTGATGTTGCCGCGATACTTGCCGTCATACAGCGTTGCTTGCATGGGGCTGAGTTGTAGCTTGCCGTCTTCGGCATCAATGCTCAGATTAACGCCGGTCAGTTTCACGCCGCTGAAAGTGCATTCGTTAATGGCCAGTTTGCCGCGCATGTTTAAGTCGCGAATCAACTCGACCGGGATGGGCGTGGGTTCGTCCTTGGTGGCCGTTGGTGCCGGCGTTTTCTCGGCTGCGGGTTCTACCTTGGGTGGCAGATAGCGATCGGCATTGATGCGATCAACTACCAGATCGAAACGCAACGCCATGCGGTCCAAATCGGCAACGCCGGCGCTACCGGTCATGGTGGTGTCGTCCAAATGCAGAGTGAGTGGTTTGAATTCGACAGTCGTGGTGGTGGCGGCCACTCCCGCTTCCATACTGAAACGTGTGAACGCCTTGGCATCGCTGGTCTCGGGCAAGGTGATGCCGAATTTGGGTGCGAGTTCGCGCAGCGAGGCGGGCGCCAGTTTGACGGTGCCGGTGATCGAGGGTGCGTCAATCAGTTGCGTGGCTTGTAATTCGCCAGTCAGCTTGGCGCCTGCTGCTTCCATCGCCAATGCGGATACTTGCGCGGTCTGTGCCTCAAGATCGGCGGTAATGTTGTTCGCTGTTAACTTTACCGGCAGACCCTCTTTGGGATAGTCGCCACCCTTGAGCAGTAGCTTGATGTCCGGCTTGCTGAGTTGATACCGGCTGGTGTCCAGGTCAGCGGTGATGTTGGCCGTCATCTGCGCCTCCACATTCATGTCATCGCCGCGTTGCAGCGTAAGGCTGGTGTCCATATCAAACGGCTCGCCCGGCGACAGTTTGCCGGTGCTGAAATTAAAATCGCTCACCAGCGTGGTGGTCCCTGCAACGCGATCTTCGTAACTGAGCCAGCCTTGCTGGATGGTCATGCTGGCGACACTCGCATCCAGTTTTCCCGATGCCGATTCGTCGTTGGCTGTGGTGTCGTCGCCATCCTTGCCTAGATCCGACCAGTTGTTGCCCTCGGCGGTTTTAATCAACACAAAGCGTGGTGCATCCAGTTGCACCGCGCCAATTTCAAAGCGGCCGCTGAATAAGGGGCGCAGGCGCACGCCCAGGCGCGCGCCCTTGATGGCCACCATGGGTGTTTCGCCAAAGCCCGGCGCATTGCCCAGCGTGGCCGGACCCACTTGCACTGCCAGCCAGGGGAAGATCGACAGCTTGAGGTCGCCGCTGAGCGTGAATGTGCGGCCAGTCTGTTCCGCTACCAGGCGCTCGATATCGCTCTTGTAATCGTTGGGGTCAAAAAAGATGGCGACCAATGCGACGCCCACGATCACCAGGCCGACAATGCCGGCGAGCAACCAGGCGGCGATTTTTAGCAAGCGCATACGATCTCCATTGGCGGCCGTTGTGGAAGCGGCGTGGGGTGTCCGCCCGGTCGATTCTAGCAGTGCCCGGTGGGCGCAGCGGGGACCAACAGTCTGGGGGTCGTAGCTGCGCCCACCGGGCAAATCCCGTACACTGCCGCGCTCGAATTTTTAGCCTGCCCTCAGCCAGTCAAGGTAAGTCAAGCATGAAGCGCGTGTTCAATTTCAGTGCCGGTCCGGCGGTTCTGCCGCTTGAAGTGTTGCAGCAGGCGGCTGCGGAAATGTGCGACTGGCGCGGCACCGGCATGTCGGTGATGGAAATGAGCCATCGCGGCAAAGAGTTCATCTCCATTCACGCGCAGGCCGAGGCGGATTTGCGCGAGCTATTGGCGATTCCAGCCAATTACAAGGTGCTGTTCCTGCAGGGCGGTGCGATTGGTCAGAACGCCGTCATCCCGCTGAACCTGTTGCGCGGCAAAACCGGCGCCGATTACATCAACACCGGTGAGTGGTCGAAGAAGTCGATCAAGGAAGCCAAGAAGTATTGCACCGTGAATGTGGCAGCGACCTCGGAAGCTGATAACTTCACCAGCATCCCTAAGCGCGATACCTGGAAGCTCGACCCGAATGCGGCGTATGTGCACATCTGTTCCAACGAAACCATTGGCGGTGTGGAGTATCACTTCACGCCGGATACCGGCTCGGTGCCGTTGGTGGCGGATATGTCGTCCAACATCTTGTCGCGTACATTCGATGTGTCCAAGTACGGTTTGATCTACTGCGGTGCGCAAAAGAACATCGGCCCAGCGGGGCTGACCATCGTCATCGTGCGAGAAGATCTCATTGGACAGGCCTTGCCGATCACGCCTTCGGCATTCGACTACAAACAGCAGGCAGACAACGAATCCATGTACAACACGCCAGCGACTTACAGCATCTATATCGCTGGCTTGGTGTTTCAATGGTTAAAGAAGCAAGGTGGTCTGGCAGCAATCGAAGCGCACAATCGCAACAAAGCCGCGCTGATCTATGATTATCTGGAGACGACCTCGTTCTACCTCAATCCAGTGGCGCGCGAGGATCGTTCCTTGATGAATGTGCCGTTCAAGCTGAAGAACGAAGCCCTGGACGAAGCCTTTTTGAAAGGCGCGCAGGCGTTGGGCATGTTGCAGCTTAAAGGCCATCGTTCGGTGGGTGGGATGCGCGCCAGTATTTACAACGCCATGCCGATCGAAGGTGTGCAGGCGTTGCTGGCGTACATGAAAGAGTTTGCGCAGAAGAACGCTTGAGGTGGTGCCGTAGGGGCGAACCTGTGTGTTCGCCCGTCTGGCAGCGCTATTGAGAGGGCAGACACGTGGGTCTGCCCCTACACCGGATCCACTCCGCAGCAGATTGATAACTACTAAATACGACATGCCATACAAAATTCTGACGCTAAACAACATCTCGATACGCGGCCTGGAGCGGTTGCCACGCGACACGTACGAAGTCGCCTCGGAGATCGGTCATCCCGACGCCATCATGTTGCGCTCAGCGGATATGCACAGCATGGACATTCCAGCCAGCGTGCTCGCCATTGCTCGCGCCGGCGCGGGCACCAACAATATCCCTGTGCCCAAGCTGTCCAAGCGTGGTGTACCGGTGTTCAACGCGCCGGGCGCCAATGCCAATGCGGTAAAAGAACTGGTGGTGGCAGGCATGTTCCTGGCGGCGCGTAACATTTGCCAGGCTTGGGGCTATACGCGCGGCTTGCAGGGTGACGATCATCAGCTCGAAGCAGCGGTGGAGAAGGGCAAGAAAACCTACGTGGGTTATGAATTGCCGGGTCGCACCTTGGGTGTTGTGGGGTTGGGGGCCATCGGTGTGGAAGTGGCCAATACCGCGCATGCGCTGGGCATGAAGGTATTGGGTTTTGATCCGGCGATTACCGTGCAACGCGCCTGGCAATTGTCTTCCGGCGTGGAACAGGCGCTGTCGCTGGACGATCTGTTCGCGCGCTCGGATATGATCACGGTGCATGTGCCGCTGATCGATGCCACCAAACACATGGTGAATGCGGCGCGTCTCAAGTTGATGCGTAAGGGCAGCGTGATTTTGAATTTCGCCCGCAGCGGGATTGTCGATGAAGCGGCGATGATCGCTGCGCTGGATGCTGAGCGCCTTAGTGCTTACATCTGCGACTTTCCCACCAATGCAGTGAAGGATCATCCCAGGATCGTGGCGCTGCCGCACCTGGGTGCTTCAACCAATGAAGCCGAAGAGAATTGCGCCATCATGGTCGCCGATACGTTGCGCGAGTTTCTGGAGCACGGCAATGTGCGTAATGCAGTGAACTTCCCCGAGACCGTGTTGCCGCGAACTCAGAATTCGGTACGTCTAGCCATCGCTAATGAGAATGTGCCGAACATGGTGGGGCAGATTTCATCGGCACTGGCCAGCGCTTCGTTGAACATCGCCGATCTGCTGAACAAGTCGCGCGGCGATCTGGCCTATACCCTGATGGATGTGGACGGCAGTACGATTCCGGAAACGGTAGTCGCGCAGTTAAAAGCCATTCCAGGTGTATTGTCGGTCCGCGTGTTGTAAGCGAGTGACGCAAACGTGAGCAGCAAGAACAGCAAAGCGAAGTCTAAATTGGCGGCCAAACCCAAAGCGGTGACGCCGACCCAAACAGCGGTGCCTGCGTTGAACGAGATTCGCACCCAGATTGATGCGATCGATGATCAACTGTTGCAACTGCTGAGCAAGCGGGCAACAGTCGCGCAGATGGTCGGCCTGTCCAAGAAGCAACAGGGCAATATCACCACCGCTGATCTGTATCGGCCGGAGCGCGAATCGCAGGTGTTGCGACGCGTGCTGGAAAGCAATGACGGTCCGCTGCGCGATGAGGAAGTGGCGCGCCTGTTTCGCGAAATCATGTCTGCTTGTCTCGCGCAACAGGAGCCTCTGAAGATTGGCTACCTGGGTCCGGAAGGCACGTTCACGCAGCAGGCGGTGTACAAACACTTTGGGCACTCGGTGCGTGGTATGTCGCTGCCCTCGATCCCCGAAGTCTTTCAGGAAGTGCAGGCAGGCCATGCCGACTTCGGCGTGGTGCCGATTGAGAACTCCACTGGCGGTGTGGTGGAATTTTCCATCGACATGTTCTTGAACACGACGTTGAAGATTTGCGGCGAAATCGAATTGCGCATTCATCAGAACCTGATGGGTCGCATGGGCGGGCTGGAACAGATCAGGCGGGTATGTTCGCATCCGCAGTCACTGTCGCAGTGCCGGCAATGGTTGCAGCGTCACTTGCCGGATGTGGAGCTGGTGCCGGTGAGTAGTAACGCCGAAGCCGCACGCCGCGCGCGCGATGAAGACGGTACTGCCGCTATTGCCGGGCAAGTGGCGGCTGAGATCTACAATCTGCAAATCCTGGTGCCGGAGATTGAAGATCAACCCGACAACACCACGCGTTTTCTGGTGATT
>JANMSB010000402.1:0-6238 GCA_031388915.1 Pseudomonadota bacterium
GTAGTTGGTGCTGGCTAGTTCCGGCAGATACTTGGCTGGTTCGGTGGAATTGACTTTTTTCATCGCGGCGACCATGACCATCACGGCGTCGTAGGCGAACGCGGCGTGATACTGGATGTCGATTTTGTATTTGTCGTGGTACTTCGTATCGAAGTCGGCATAGCCCGGCATCTTGTCCTTCGGGGTGCCGGGCTGCGAGCCATACTGGCCTTCGGCATTGTCGCCCGCGAGCTTGATTAGTTCCGGAGTTTGCATGCCATCGCCGCCGATCACTTTGGCGCTGATACCGAGTTTCTTCAACTGCCGGGCCAACGGACCGGCTTGCGCATCCATGCCGCCGTAGAACACCAGCTCGGGTTGCTTGCCTTTAATCTTGGTGAGAATCGAGCTGAAGTCAGTGGTCTTGTCGTCACCGGCTTCACGGGCGACAACTGTCACGCCGTTCGCTGTTGCGGCCTTCTCGAATTCATCGGCTAGACCTTTGCCATACGCGCTTTGGTCATCGATGATCGCCACCTTTTTAGCGTGTAGATTCTCGGCAACGAATTTACCGAGTGCTGCGCCCTGGGCAACATCGTTGGCAATCACCCGGAAGGCGGTCTTGAACCCCTGCTGGGTGTACACCGGATTGGTGGCGGACGGGGAAATCTGTGGAATGCCGGCAGCGCTGTAGATAGCGGACGCCGGAATGGTGGTGCCGGAATTCAGGTGGCCGATCACGCCGACCACCTGGGCATCGACAAACCGTTGGGCAACGATGGGCGCTTGCTTCGGATCGTGCTGATCGTCTTCCTTCATCAGCTCGAACTTGATCTTCTGACCGCCGATCACCACACCTTCGGTATTCAGTTCGTCGATGGCGAGCTGAGCGCCATTCTCGTTATCCTTGCCCAAGTGACCTTGATCACCGGTAATGGGTGCGACATGGCCGATCTTGACCAGAAGTTCATTTACCGCAGTCTGCGCACCCGGCGCTTCGGTCTTGCTACATGCAGCCAACATGAACATGGCGGCAGCGATCAAGCAATTACGTGGCATGGTCATGAATTTCCCCTTAAGTTGTACCGCAGAATAGGGAATTCGACGGTTCGTTTGCAACCGCGTTGATAGCGGCGACGCAGTAGCTTCTGGAGCTTGCGCGACCGCAGTGCAGAGCTACAACCAATCCGGATCAGGAATGGCGTGGAACGCATGCCGCAGACTTTCGCTCCATTGGCGATTGATCATTGCGTAGTACTCATGTTGTGAATCGATGTTCAGGTGCTTCCCCAGCTTGAGCGCATCGCGCTTGATGCAGATCAAATCCAGCGGCAGGCCCACGGACAGATTGGAGCGAATCGTGGAGTCCATCGACACCAGCGCACACTTCACGGCGCGCTGCATGCTGAGACTGCGCTTCACCACACGATCCAGAATCGGCTTGCCGTATTTGGATTCGCCAATCTGGAAGTACGGTGTATCGGGCGTGGCTTCAATGAAATTGCCGGCCGAGTAAATATTGAATAAACGCGGCAGCTCACCCGCGATCTGCCCGCCGAAAATGAGTGTGGCGTTAAACTCGATGCCATGTTCCTTCAGCGCCGAGGCATCGCGGTGATACACCTCGCGCAGCGCCTCGCCCACTAGGCGCGTGGCTTCGAACATGTTGTTCACCGTCATCAAGGTACTAGCGCCTTTTTCTTCCTTGGCGGCAATGCGTTCCTGCAAGATGCTGATCAGCGATTGCGAGATGGCCAGATTGCCCGCCGTCATTAACACCATGGCGCGCTCCCCGGGACGCTCGAACACCGCCATCTTGCGAAAGGTACTGATTTGATCGACGCCGGCATTGGTGCGCGAGTCCGCCAGGAACACCAGCCCCTCGTCCACCAGAATGCCCACACAATATGTCATGACGTATCTCTTAACGAATGCGAGGCGCGCATGTTAGGCGCGCGCTGGCGGCAGGTCAAAGCAGGGCCATACAACCTGCATCGTAGGGGCGGGTCTGAGACCCGCCTTCTTGTAGACAACAAAGGCGAATGCTTTGGAAGCCGGATTAAAGAAGGCGGGTTACTGGTTTTATTTGATGTGGCCCGCCTCTACTAGGCCACTTCAGAGGGAATCAGGAAGTCCTTCGACACACGCTCACCCAACTCGTACACGCGATCGATAAAGCGCATCAGATACTCGTGCAAGCCGGAGTCGAATACATCGTTAATACGACCGAAATTCAATTCGGCATCTAATACACCCATGCGTCGCTCTGTTTCAGCGGATTGATGATTACGTATCTGCTGCAAGTGGTAGTACGACTGGCGGATGCAGTGCACCAGCGAGCGCGGCATGTCGTCGCGCAGAATCAGCAACTCGGCGACACGGCGCGGCGTGATGACGTCGCGATACACCTTGCGATAAATCTCGAAGGCCGCCACCGAGTTGAGTAATGCGCTCCATTGATAGTAGTCCGCTGCGCCCCCGGCGCCTTCGCCGCGCGGCAACAGCATGTGGTACTTCACGTCCAAGATGCGCGCCGTGTTATCGGCGCGCTCCAAGTAAGTCCCCAGCCAGCAAAAATGAAATGCCTCGTCGCGCAACATGGTGGAGCGCAGCACACCGCGCACCAGATGCGAACGGTATTTCACCCACTCGAAAAAGTTGCTGACCTCCTCGCCACTGGTGATGCCGGCTTCCATGTTGCGCAACTCCAGCCAGGTGGAGTTCACCGTCTCCCAAGTTTCCGCCGTCAATGCGCCACGCACGGCACGCGCATTATCGCGCGCGGCGCGCCAGCAACTGATGATGCTCGAGGGATTAGTGTGATCGAAGGCGAAAAAGGCCAGGGCGTTTTCCGGCGTGGTTTCGGAATAACGGTTTTTGAATTCGCCCATCAGATCGCTGATGGCGAGCAGTGCATTCCAACCTTGTGTGAGTCCTTGCGAGGCCTGCGGGAATAGCGACATGCGATAGTTCACATCGAGCATGCGCGCCAGGTTTTCGGCGCGTTCGGTGTAACGCGCCATCCAGAATAATTTGTCTGCGGTACTACTGAGCATGGTGTTCGTCCTTCAGCGCTCGAGAACCCAGGTGTCTTTAGTGCCACCGCCCTGCGACGAATTCACCACCAACGAGCCATCACGCAAGGCGACGCGCGTTAGGCCACCGGGCACCAGCTTGACTTCGTTGCCTGACAACACAAACGGACGCAAATCGATGTGACGCGGGGCGATGCCACTGTCGACAAAGGTGGGGCAGGCCGACAACGACAACGTGGGCTGCGCGATGTACTTCTGCGGCTCAGCGATGATGCGAGCACGAAAGGCCTCCAGTTCGGCCTTGCTGGCAGCAGGCCCAATCAACATGCCGTAGCCGCCGGCGCCGTGCACTTCTTTCACCACCAATTCGCTTAGGTGATCCAGCGTGTATTTAAGGTCATCCGGGCGGCGCAGGATGTAAGTCGGCACATTGTTGAGCAGCGGCTCTTCATCCAAGTAGAAACGCACCATGTCCGGCACGTAGGGATAAATCGATTTGTCATCGGCCACGCCGGTGCCAATGGCGTTGGTGACATTCACGCGACCGGCGCGATAGGCCTCCAACAAACCGGGCACGCCCAAGGTCGAATCAGCACGGAAAGCCTTGGGGTCGAGGAAGTCATCGTCGATGCGACGATAGATCACATCCACGCGCTGTGGGCCACGCGTGGTGCGCATGTAAACGTAGTTGTCTTTAACGAATAGATCCGCGCCTTCCACCAACTCCACGCCCATTTGCTGCGCCAGGAAAGCATGTTCGAAATAAGCGCTGTTGTAGGAACCGGGTGTGAGCACCACCACCATCGGATCGTTAACCCCAGACGGCGCCACGCTGCGCAGGGTGTCGAGCAGCAAATCGGGATAGTGCTCCACCGGCGCAATGGCATGCGCGGCAAACAACTCGGGGAATAGCCGCATCATCATCTTGCGGTCTTCAATCATGTACGACACACCCGAGGGCACGCGCAGATTGTCTTCCAGCACATAGAACTCGCCCTTGCCGGCACGCACCACATCCACCCCGGCAATATGCGAGTAGATGTCGTTGGGCACCTTGACACCCTTCATTTCCGGGCGGTACTGGGCGTTGTTCAGAATTTCGTCGGCGGGCAGCTTGTTCGCCTTGAGAATTTCCTGGTCGTGATAGATGTCCTTAATAAAGGCATTTAACGCACGCACGCGCTGCTTCAGCCCTGCCGCCAGGTGCTGCCATTCCGCTGCCGGGATGATGCGCGGCACGATATCAAAGGGAATCAGCCGCTCGGTGCCCGCCGCCTCGCCATAGACCGCAAAGGTAATGCCCACACGATGGAACAGCGTGTCGGCTTCGGCGCGTTTGCGCTTCAGTTTCTCGGCTGGAGTGTTTTTCAGCCAATCGGCGAAAGCACGGTAGTGCGAGCGCACGCCATCGCTGGCGTGCATCTCGTCGTAAGGCGGTTGAGACAAAGCCATCTTGGCGATTAACCCCTGCTCTTTTGTTAGCGGTTTTTATTCATAGCGAAAACCATGCCAGGGCATGATTGCCCTGTTCTCGCCGTTGGGCAAGGCCTATCAGAGCGGTTTTAGTGCATGCGCAGCAGTGCATGCACTAATTAGAGACAAGCCCGGCATGACCTACATTGCGCTGCTCAGTCCTGCTGCGCGCAAGCCCAGGGTATCCATCCATGGACACCCGCTCAGCGGGGCGAAGCAGTGCTTCGCCGAAGGCACCCGCTTCGCCCATGTAGGCCGGCTCGTGAGCCGCGCCTACCACATCCTTACGGCATTTGAATCTTGCCGCCGCCACGACCGGGGGGTCCATCCTTCAAGCCGGGCATGCCGGGCGCTACCACCAATTGCGACGCCTGCTGGCGACGCATGTCCTGAATCTGCTGCATGGTGCGCTCGATGCCTTGCTGTGCGGCGGCGGCGAAACCGGCAGCAGCTTCGGCCAAGTTCTTGGCTTCGATTTCAAAGTTGATCGGCACCGCGCCCATATTGGTCATGATCTCGGCCTGACCCAGGTACAGCACCGGCCGGCTGGTATCCAGCCCACCCTCGCCATTCACCGGCGTCATGCAACGGATGACCCCGAGCTTGCGATCGGTGTAGGTATCCTCACGATACAAACTGGCCACATCCATCTGCGAATCGGCCTGAGATTCCTGCGACATACATACCTCGGCGGCAATCAATAACCAAGCCGCAGTATCGCACGCGGCCGGGCAGTTGGCAGTACAATGACCGCCGCTTTTCCGAACACTGACCACCATGCACAACCCCGAAGCCAGCTTCAACGAAGCCTTTACCCGCACTGTCGACATCGGCAACAGCATTGCCGAGCAGGACCAGAAAGCGGATCTATGGGACATCGCCGACGGCATGCTGGCCGGCGCCTTGCAGTTCTGGCTGTATTCGCGCCAGCCCTGCGGCGATCTCAGTTGCGACGACTGCACCCCGATTGCCACCGCCGAAGGCCGCATGGCCGAACTGCGCAAGATGATCCAGGAGTTCGCAGCCGAAAGTGAGTACTTTCATTCACCCAACGATTACAACGTCGGCCGGGCGTGAACTAGGGTCTGTTAACAATTAGGCGATCGCTGCGTTGGAGTCCCAGAAAGCGCTAGGCAAGGCGCGAGGAGTGAGGTTTGTGAGCACAAATAAACGACGAGCAACGCGGCATGGCGCTTTCTGGGGCCCAACCCGAAGGGACGGGGCCAGCAGGGCTCAGGACTTTGTTGCACCTCGCTTGAGTAACCAAGTTATAAATGTGGGTACACAGCGCTCGGTGGGCCGCGTCCTGAGCCCTGCTGACCGCCGTCGCAGCGACGGAATAGTTTGACGACAGGCCCTGGTTCCATCCCCACAATTTGCCGCAGAGTCGGCGTTATTGAACTTCGCCGATTTCCACCACACCGACCACACGCCGCGCATCGGGCTTGACCAGTACGTGCAATGACGCCCAAGCAGTCAAACCAATTATCAACGCGGCAGAGCACGCAGCAGCGATCTACTGAGAACTGCCGCACGTCCATTCACGGAGTTCGCGCTATCGTGGCATCGAAACATCGTTATTGGCAGGCCATTGAATATCTGTAGCGGCGCATGGTGACGATGTTGGCAATTGTGATCCCACTCACATGAGGACGATGCCATGACATTGAACCCGAAGAATCTGACGAATATTACTATTGCCGCGTTGATAATTGGTTTGACTGCTTGGGCGTCATTGCACGTACTGGTCA
>JANMSB010000405.1:0-4488 GCA_031388915.1 Pseudomonadota bacterium
TTCGACATCGGTTTGACGGTGGACACACTCACCGGCGCGTCGCCTTCAGGTGCAGTGACAACCGACAGCGTGCAAACGTTTACGCGGCCCTCGGGTAGTGGCAGTTATCAAATTGCGGCCGGCGAACAACCATTGGATGACACCTTCCTCGATACTCGGGTTGCATTGAACGGCAGCTATACCACGGCCATAGGCAAGGCCTCGCGCCTGCAAGCCGGACTGGATGCATCGTCCGAGTACGATTATTTTCATGCGGGTGGCAACCTGCGTTGGGAAACCGACTTCAATCAAAAGAACACGACGGTGTTTGCAGGCGCAGCGTTCGGCAGCGATAGCATCGATCCCGAAGGCGGAATACCCATGGCCTTCAGCTCCATGCGCCCAGCGGGCGTAACGCCCAACCGCGATGGCACCAAGGAAACCAAGACCGTGGTGGACGCGCTGGTGGGCGTGTCGCAAATCATCAATCGCCGTTCATTGATTGATGTGGTGCTGAGCTTCAGCAACGTCAGCGGTTATATGACCGATCCTTTCAAGGTGTTGTCGGTGGTCGATCCACTTACCGGCAGACCGGTGGCCAGCCCTACAGACCCCAGCATGCGGTTGTATCGCTATGAAAAGCGGCCCGACTCACGCACGCGCCAGAGCTTGTTCACCGAGTATCGCCATGCGTTTGATCGCGACTCGCTGGCAGTGAACTATCGCTTTATGAACGACGACTGGGGCATCACCTCGCACACCGTCGAAGCGAAGTATCACTGGAATTTCAGTAAGCGTTCGTCGCTGGAGCCGCAGGTGCGCTACTACACGCAAACGGCTGCGGACTTCTATAAAACCCTGTTGATCAGCAACCAACCTTTACCCTCGTTTGCTTCGGCAGATTATCGTCTGGCCAAGATGACCAGTTGGACTCTGGGCGCCAAGTACACCTGGCTGGGTAAAACCGGTCGTGAATACAGCATGCGTGCGGCGTACTACAATCAAACTGCCGATGCTTCACCCGGCAGTAACATTGGCGTGTTGAATACCTTCAACGAATTGGTGCCATCATTGTCGGCGGTGATGTTGCAGTTTGGCGTGAAGTTCGGGTTCTGATAGTGAGTAAACACGGCAATGTTTGGAGATGCTCCGCCTAGCCTGCATTTGTTGGACAGTCACGCATCCGGCAAGCAGGTGTGGCGAGGGGTGTTCACCGCCATGGCCAACCCCTGCGAGTTGTTAATTGAAACGCCGGACGCCGCGCTGGCAAAACAACTCACCGAGGTGGCAGCGCAGGAAGCGCAACGCATCGAACGCAAGTTCAGTCGCTATCGCGACGACAGCGTGATTCAAGCCATTAACACCAGCGCTGGAAATCCCCTTGAGGTCGATACCGAAACGGCGCACTTGCTCGACTATGGTCAGTTGCTTTGGCAACTCAGCGATCATGCCTTTGATGTCACCTCGGGAGCCTTACGCCGCATCTGGAAATTCGGAGTGAATGTCAGCCCACCGACGCAGCAGCAAGTTAGCGAACTTCTACAATTGATCGGCTGGCAACGTGTGCAATGGCAAACACCGTTCATCACGTTGCCCGCCGGCATGGAATTGGACTTCGGTGGCATCGGCAAGGAGTACGCCGTGGATCGTGTCGCCGGGCTATTGAGTGAGCGCACCGCAGAGCCGCTGTTGATTAATTTCGGCGGCGACCTGCGCGCCATCGGTCCACCACCGGCGACTGGTGCGTGGCGAGTTGGCATTGAGTCGATTGCGCAGCACGATAAAGCGCAACAAGTGGTGCAATTGCGCAGCGGCGCGTTGGCCACTAGTGGTGATACACGCCGTGCCATTGAACATGAGGGCAAGCGTTACGGTCACATCATCGACGCCCGCACTGGCTGGCCTGCTGAACACACACCACGATCTATTACTGTGGCCGCCGATACCTGCACACAAGCCGGTACCTACACCACGTTAGCCATGCTGCAAGGTGCATACGCTGAAACGTTTTTGGATAACGAGGGGGTGAAGTACTGGTGTTTGCGTTAGGGAAGGTCTGATTTACTTGTCATTTCGAACGCAGTGAGAAATCTTGCTTCGTCTGGATGCCAGACTATCAATCACTTGCAAGATTTCTCCCTTCGGTCGAAATGACAGTGGCAAGTTAATCAGAGGTTCCTTAGGAATCAAGGGGTCGCAAAGCACGCAACTCATCTGTCACCGTTCATTACTCAGCAAACAGACGCCCCCACCCTACCCTCCCCCGCACGCGGGGGAGGGTAAGAAATTTCACTCCCTCCCCTGCTCCGCGGGGGAGGGTTGGGGTGGGGGCACTCAGTACGCGATAGAACCAAACTCATCAACAAGTCGTAGCTTCTATCCGTCATCTCTCCGTCATACACCGGTAATCATCGCCACATTGAATGTTCACGCTGTGTTTTCTGGCTGCGTTCAATCATTGGGAGACTACCGTGAGCAAACAAGTGCATGACGTGCCCGTCGTCGGGCATGACGAACCCGAGTGCAATTCATCGAACAATCTTTTCTTCAGCGACGTGATTGAGCGCCGCATTGGCCGACGCGCACTGATCTCCGGTGGCGTGGGTCTGGCGGTGAGCGCCATGATCGCTAACAGCGCGATTGCACGTGACAGCCACCATCATTGGACTCGTCGCGGTCGCCGTGACGTCAGTCCCGGCTTTACGCCCGTGCCGCACTCCAGCGCCGATACCGTGATCGTGCCGAAAGGCTATAGCGTGCAAGTCATCATTCCCGAAGGCACGCCTTTGACAAAAACTGCGGCGCCTTACATTCCCGGCGATTACAACACTGGCGCGGATCGGGAGTTACAGGCCGGCGCGCATCACGACGGCATGGAGTATTTCCCGATGTTTCATGGTCCGGCCGGCAACAACCATGGCCTGCTGTGCGTGAACTTCGAGAACATCAATCTGGAATTGATTCACCCCAATGGCTTCACCATCGAAAGCAACGGCAATCGTCCGGTGGAAGACGAAGTGCGTAAAGAGATCGCATCGCACGGTGTCGGTGTGGTGGAGGTCGCTAAATATCGCGGCGAATGGCAGGTCATCAAGGGTCGTTACAACCGTCGCTTCACCGGCAACTCGCCCATGGAAATCTGTGGCCCAGTGTGCGGCAGCGACTTCGTTAAAACCAAGTACAGTCCAAATGGCACGCTGACTCGCGGCACGCTCAACAACTGTGGCTCAGGCAGAACGCCGTGGGGCACCTACATCACCAACGAAGAAAACTGGGCTGGATATTTCTTCAACACCGGTGTGCGGCCGCGCGAACAGACACGTTACGGTGTGCCGACTGCAGCGCGCAGCACTTACGGCTGGGGCACTCGCGCTGAAGATCAATACGCGCGCTTTAACACCACACCGATTGCCAACGATGCCAGCGGCGACTATCGAAATGAAACCAATGGCCAAGGCTGGGCAGTGGAAATCAATCCGTTCGAACCCAACTCGATACCGAAAAAGCGCACTGCGCTGGGCCGCTTCGCACATGAAGGCGCGGCGTTTGCACCCGCCAAACCTGGCCGTCCAATCACCGTGTACATGGGCGACGACTCGCGCGGCGAATACATTTACAAATACGTCAGCAACAAAAAGTATGTGCCGGGCAAGGCCGATGGCAAGTTGTTGGATGATGGCAAGCTGTACGTGGCGCGCTTCAATGCAGATGGCACGGGCGTTTGGATTCTTCTTGAGCATGGCGTAAATGGCCTGACCACTGCCAACGGCTTCACCAGCCAAGCCGATGTGTTGGTCAACACCCGCACCGCCGCCGACTATGTGCAAGCCACGCGCATGGATCGTCCGGAATGGACCACGGTCGATGAAAAGACCGGCTATGTGTATTGCACGCTGACTAACAATTCGAATCGTGGCGTTGCCGCCAATCAACCGGTGGATGCTGCCAACCCACGCGCCAAAAATCCCGATGGCCATATCATCCGCTGGCGCGAGACTGGCGATTATCATGAGGCCACCGAGTTCGAATGGGATGTGTTTGTGTTCGGCGGCCCGACACTGGCCACCGTACAAGCGTTAGGCAGCAGCGACAGCGTGTATCAAGGTAACGAACAGTATGCGGCGCAGGTATTCCCTGGCACCGACGAGCGCGCCTATCTCGCGGATACCGCCACCTTCAACAGCCCCGATGGATTGTGGGCCGCACCCACCGGCATTCTGTGGATTCAAACCGATGGTTACTCCAATGTGACTCGCGGCTTCGCCAATCAACAAATGCTGGCCGCCGACCCTGAGACGGGCGACATCCGTCGCTTCCTCACCGGGCCGATTGGTAGCGAACTGACCGGACTCACTAGCACGCCCGATGGCAAGACCCTGTTCGTCAACATTCAACATCCGGAAGGCGCCAGCGTGTGGCCCAACATCAACGGCGAGACGCGCGCGCGTTCTGCGACGCTGATCATCACCAAGGATGATGGTGGGATTGTGGGGACTTGATGGGATAGCT
>JANMSB010000510.1:0-3702 GCA_031388915.1 Pseudomonadota bacterium
TCGCCACCTGTGCCTATACTCGTGGCTGCTTCGTTCGCGCTGCCGCAAGGATCAATTGCATGACCCAACAAACTGCCGAGACACCGCGCCTGCTGCCGACCATGGGGGCGGGGATGTTGGCGTTGTATGGTCTGGGCTCCATGTTGGGCGCCGGGGTTTACGGTTTGGTGGGTAAGGCCGCTGGTATGTTGGGCGGCATGGTGTGGGCGTCGTTTTTGATCGCGATGGTGGCTGCTTTGTTGACCGGCCTATCGTACGCCTCATTGGGTTCGCGCTATCCGCGCGCCGGTGGCGCGGCCTACGTTATTCAGCGCGCTTTCGGTCGGCCCATGCTCAGTTATGTGGCGGGTTTGTGTGTGGTGGCTTCGGGACTGACGTCCATGGCCACCGGTTCGCGCATTGTCGCCACCAACTTGCAGGCGCTGTTGGGTCTTGAGGGTGTGCCAGTGGTGTTGATTGCGGTGCTGTATCTGGCCGCGCTGTGTGCAGTGGTATGGCGCGGCTTGCGCGAATCGCTGTGGTTCAACGCGCTGTGTACTCTGGTTGAAGCAGCGGGATTGATTCTGGTGATTGTGCTGGGCGCGCGCTTTTGGGGACAGGCAGATTTGCTGGAACTGCCCACCGAGCAGGATTGGGCCGTAACCGGATTGTTGCTGACGCAAAGTGCAGTGCTCACATTCTTTGCCTTCCTGGGATTTGAAGACACGCTCAATGTGTCCGAGGAAGTGAAGAACCCAGCGCGTAACGTGCCATTGGGCTTGATTGGCGCAATGCTCGGCGCAACGGTGTTGTATCTGTTGATTGCCATTACCGCGGTATCGGTGGTGCATTGGCAGGTGCTGGCCAGTGCGCCTGCGCCATTGGGTGCAGTGATGGAGCGCGCCGCGCCGTGGATGCCGGCAATGGTCTATACGGTGATCACCATCTTTGCGGTAGCCAATACCGCACTGATCAATTTCGTGATGGGTTCGCGGTTGGTGTTCGGTATGGCGCGACAAGGCTTGCTGCCGCAGGTGCTCACCAAGCTGCACCCCACTCGCCATACACCGCATGTTGCCGCCGTGGCGATTTTTATCGTGGCGTCGGTCCTGCTATCGCTGGGAGATGTCAGCCAACTCGCAGCGGCTACCGTGATTTTGCTGTTGGGTGTGTTCACCATGATGAATCTGGCACAAATTGCGCTGGCTAAACGTGACGGCGAACCGCCCGCGCCCATCCGGCTACCGATCATCGTGCCCATCCTGGGTGGACTGATCTGCGCGGTGTTGCTAGTGGTGCGTGCTGCCACTGGTGAAGTGGTCGCGCCGTTGATAGCGGCCGGCTTGCTGCTGTTTGTGGTCGTGATGTATTTCTTGACGCGGCATACGCATCGCGCCGATGCGACCGAGCCGCTGCCCTCGTCCTAACCTCTGTACTTTAAGTAACCTGACTACATGCCATGAACCAGCTAGATCAACTAAAGCAATGCACCACCGTCGTTGCCGACACCGGCAACTTCAAACAATTGGCGCAGTTTGCGCCGCGCGATGCCACCACCAATCCGTCGTTGATTTTGAAAGCCGTATTGCAGCCTGAATACGCGCCGCTGTTACGCGAGACGGTCGCAGCGCATAAGGGTCGGCCGCTGGACCAAGTGGTGGATGCGGTGCTGGTGCGTTTTGGTTTAGAAATTCTCAAAGTAGTGCCCGGCCGGGTTTCCACCGAAGTCGATGCACGATTGAGCTTTGACACGCAGGCAACCATTCAGCGCGCACAGCGCTTGATTGAACTCTATGCCGCCGCGGGTATCGGTCGCGAGCGAGTGTTGATTAAAGTGGCGGCAACCTGGGAAGGCATTCAAGCGGCGCAGGCGTTGGAGCGTCAGGGCATTCATTGCAATCTCACGTTGTTATTCGCGTTCTGCCAAGCCGTGGCCTGCGGTGCGGCCGGCGTCACCTTGATCTCGCCCTTCGTTGGCCGCATTTACGATTGGTACAAGAAAACAGGTGGCACGGCCTGGGACGAAGCGGCCAATGCCGGTGCCAATGATCCCGGCGTGAAATCGGTGACGCAGATTTATACCTACTACAAGAAATTCGGCATCGCCACCGAAGTGATGGGCGCCAGCTTTCGTAATGTCGGCCAGATTATTGGCTTGGCTGGTTGCGACCTGTTGACCATCAGCCCGGAGCTGTTGGCGCAATTGCAAGCCAGCGAGACTGGTTTCACTCGTGCATTGGATGCGGCGCGCGCTCGCGATACCAACATCGCCGCCGTGAGTTACCACGAATCGAGCTTCCGCTATGCGCTGAATGAAGATGCCATGGCTACCGAGAAACTTGCCGAAGGGATCCGCGCCTTTGCGGCCGATGCGGCGAAGCTAGACAAGATGATTGTTGCTGGCGGCTAAGCAACGATAGTGTGATGCCTGCGCCTAGCGCCTCTGCCTATCGCGTTTGTGATGAGGGCAGGTCGATATGCCATCGTGATAGTCGCCAGATGAAATGTTGACTGTGCTCGAATCGGCCAGATAACTTGGGCCAGAGAATTCGCATTTCTCGCAGGTACTGTAAGCTGATGCTGACTCGGTGTTTGTTCGCCAAGTAGCTCGGCTGGCCGCGGTCCTTGCGGTCTTTAGATTTTATTTTGACTGTAATCCCTGAGCCCACAAGTGGTTCGCTTGTTCAAAGAGCGAAGCGGCGGACGGGAAATTTTGCGGCTGCGCGGCGAGCTGTAGCCAGATGCGCGTGTCGTGATGGCTGCCGGAGATTGGTTCCGCAGCGCGCACCCTTTCAAACCAGGCATGAATGGCGGCATAGTGTTCGGGGTGAGTGCGTAGTGTCCAGGCGAGGCCGACTAGATCTGCAAAACCTTCCTCACGGCGGGTCTCGCTCATGGCTTGTTGCATTGCTGCCAGTTTGGTGTCCCTATCGGTTTCTTGGCCGGCGTCGAGGAAGCCGGCCGGCAAGGCATGCCACATGCCATTCATATATCGCCAGCAGTGCGCCATTTCATGAGCCGTCATGGCTTCAATTGCCAAGGCCTGAAGTTCGGTCGGCAAATTAGCTATTGGCGCCTCTGCCTCCGGATTGCCGCGCATCGACAAGACCAATTTGCAGCGACCATTCTCGACGCCCATGGCGAACGGCACTTCGCCCGCTGCTGCTTGCGATTGCACGATGATATCGATGGGCAGGTGTTGATCATCCGCGTAGCTCAACACCGGCCACCCGGCACGTAGCCACTTCATTTCCAGCGGCGTAAACGTCGATTTGGTGTCGGCTTCGTTTGCGTAAACGCTGCAGGTGAGGAGCAGGGCCACGAAGGTGGTGATTGAGGTTGAAACCATGGACTGTCGCATGAACGATTTACCTGCCCGGAATGACTCGGTGTTGCTGTCTTTATCGGCAAATCCGCGGCGGGGCACTGTTGTCTAGGTCACAAAATGCCAGGGCTCAGGGAATAACTAACGCGAACTGCTACTCACCTCGGTGAAGCGGTCTACTGCAAACGCCCTGTGAGCTACTTTCTGCACCCGTAACGGCGCGTCGGCGGATGGCGCAATCAGCTATGCTTGCGTTAGTGTGGGGCACAGAGACGAGCCCAAAAAACAAGCGGAGGACTTATGCCAGGCTGGGGATGGTTAGTGATCGGTGCGTTGTTGTTCGGCGCTGAGATGTTCCTGATCGATGCGCAGTTCTTTTTGGTGTTTTTCGGTGCGGC
>JANMSB010000521.1:0-5241 GCA_031388915.1 Pseudomonadota bacterium
ACTAGTAGTGAAGCCGCAGCATTTTTACTGTTGGCGCACCGGTCAGTGTTTGAGACGTAGTCGAATGCAGCGCCCCTACCAGATCAGAATGACTTTGTTAATTGGGATTGAACGGCAATGCACGTTACATTTATTTAAGTATGTGACGGCACGCAGCAAGCGACGTGGGGTAAGTAATCGGCTTACCGTCTACGGCTTGTGGGTGTGTTTCTTATTATCAATGCAGCGCTTAAATACATCTGGTTTCCCAAGACACCTGATGCTTTGCGTAGGGGCGGGTTTTAAACCCGCCTGCTGGTGCCGAAACATAGAGTGTTAGGCCGGTTTAAAACCGGCCCCTACACGAACCGGAAAAAAGCAGATTCATTTTTACCCGCCGGGCTAATGGTTACGCCGGCGCACAGCGCTAAAACTTATACTTCGCCGTGAGCTGCCAACGCCGGCCCGGCATGGCTTGCGCAATGACATCACCCAAGGTGTCGCCGGTGCGAGCGCGAAAGTAACGCTCATTGGTTAGGTTGAATGCATCTACCTTCAAACTCCAATCGCGCGACTCCCAGAACATGCCGATGTCATAAACATGGCTCTGTGGTAGCTCCACCAAGCAGAGACGACCGGAGCAGGTACTGGACAAGTAAGTCCCTTTAAACGTCAAACCAAAACCAAGCGCCAATTGATACACAGCACTAAGTCCCACTTGCGTCTCGGGATTGCCCTGCTTCTTTTTGTACTGCGGCATATTTGCCGGCAATACCACGCGTGCGCGTCCACCGTATAAAAATGCTTCGGCCGGAAAAACAACCGCGCCATTGGCATCGACGACATCCTGGAATCCCAGACTGCGGGCATCGACTTGAATGGTGGAGCCATCATTGGGCGTGTATTCGGTGGTTTGGTTGATCGCGTACGCCGACATCAGCAAATCATCGACCGGCGTCCACTTCAACTCCGCTTGCCAGCCACGTGTAGTGGTGGCGGTGGCATAGGCATTGAGCACCGCCGCTAGATCGGTTGGTTCAACTTCGGTGCGTCCCTGCTCGAATGCGGAAGCGGTGACTAGGATCCTGCCTTGCATCAATGCGGTTTTCACGCCGACTTCCTTGAGTTCCGCTGCGCCAATATGGCCGGCCCGAATGACGACGTTGCTCAGCGAATTGTTATTGCCGTCCAGCATGATGCTGGACTTGGCCCAGGTCACGTAGGGACGGAAGTTGTACGGCAACTGCTGCGATAAGCTAATGCTCCATGATGTGCCGCTATCCCACGCTTCGGCGGTATCGTCACTGGGCAAGTAAGCGCCCGGATTCGCACTGGCGCCAGCGTTGAACGTGAATCGACCGGCATAGTCGGTGTTCTTGGCATTGGAGCCGTCGATGCGACCGCCCACTAGCAGGTTGGTATCGGTAAACAAATCGACATCGAACATTAGCCCGGCGCCGAGTTCCGAATACTCCGTGCGGTAGATGCTGGTCCAAGGCAGACCATCGTTGTACAAGTCGGCGTTCTCGTTGGCGCTAGCAAACGTGGTGTTGGAGGTCATGCCGGCGCTATCGGTATTCCATGTAGTGGCCATGGCGTCGGTGCGATGGTTGCTGTAATCGGCCAGGGTCATGCGCCCCTTCGACATCGTGGTACGCGCATTCAATGTGGCAAGGCTGTTGATACGCAGCCATGCCGGCAATTTATCGATGCGCTTGGTGAGCGTCAGCTTATCCTCCAACACGTAAACATCTTGAGTTTGGCTAAACGGCTGATTCGAGCTTTTGTATTGATCCATGATGTCGAAGAACAACTGGTTTTTGACGGTGAAATCCGGGTTCTGATCGTAGATAAGATCCACATACACCGTGAAAAATTGCGCCTTGAGTTCACGCTCGAACGCCGAGCTGTGCCGCGGATTCAATGTAGTAAAGGCAATGCTGTTGGGATCGAGCACCATGCCCACCGGCACCGCGCCGGAAATCGGCAGCGGCCCGCCCACGCCTTGTGCACGCAACAAACCACTAGGATCGGCTGTCGGGTTGGCGACCAAGTAGTTGTACATGGCTTGCGGGATGCCTGCCAGCGTTGGAAATTGATCCAGCGGCAACGGCATGCCGTTGGCACCGGTGGGCCATGCCCACACTTGATTCAACGGTTGATTGTTGGCGGTTAAGTTGCCACGCACCGGCGAGGCCGTTTGCATCTCCAAATAGCCGATCGAACCATTGCCGTTAAGATCGAGATTGACTAGCGGCGAGCCACAGAGGTATTCGCCACTGTCGACCAACTGTTGCGTCAGCCGGCCAAACAGTGCGCCCGCGGTACGCGACACCTGAAAATTCACGCCGGTCTCAAGACGAAAGCCGCCGATGACATCATCGATGCTGGTAGCGGCCTGCAGAAGCTGTTGCTTGACTGGTACGCCCTCAGCAAAGGAGTCGGAGTCTTCTACTAGTCCATACACATAGTAACCACTGGGGTGACCTGCTTCGTTTAAGAAAGACACGGGGCCGCCAATGCCAAACGAACCTTCACGACGATCGTAGCGTCCGACGATGAGCTGCGCGAAACCTTGGGTTTCGGTGAAGTACTTGCCGGACTTGGCGCGCCCGGATTTGGGCACCACATTGGTGTACCCGCCAATCTTGCCCATGCCATATAACGGCGATGCGGGGCCACCCACCACTTCGATGGAGTCCATGGCCGCCAGTACGCTGCGGCCGTGGCCCTGCAACGTCAGACGTTTCATGCCGCGAAAATAGGTATCGGCCGGCACATTGCGCACATCCACCGAACCTTGAATGCCAAAACGCGTGGTGGTGAACACGCCCGGAATGAGACGCGCGAGATCTTCCACCGCAGTTAGGCTGAACGCATCGATGGTTTCCTCGCCAATAAACGAAATCGAGCGGGGCGTTTCCAGCAAGGGTTTGCTAAAGCCAAATGCCGCATCACTGACGGTATTGGTCAGCCAGCGTTGATCCGTAATGATGTCAACATCTTCGAGCAATGCGACATCGCCATTGCCTGCGCTCTGCGGCGCAGCAATTGGTCTCTGCGCACCCACTACCCCTCGCGCGCGGCTCGGCCGATAGATTGCGACGGTTGCGTGGTTTACAAAGCGCCACTGCAGACCCGTGCCTTGCAACAATTTGTTCAACGCGTCATGCGCCGTCAACTGCCCCTTGACGCGCGTCGAACGTTTATCCCGCACCACGTCTTGCTCATACAACAACTGCAACGAAGTTTTTTCGCTGAAGTCCCGTAGTGCTTCGCTTAAGGCGTTGCGGGCGAGATCGAATTCCAAACGCGAGGTCTCGCCGGCCGCGTGCGCACGCGAGAAGGTGCCGCCGATCAGCAGCACCAAGACCATCAGAGATGATAAACAGCGCTCAGGGACTAGTGGTCTCGTAACGCTGGAACAGCACAATTTCATTCGCTCCGGCGCGAACACTTCTCAGCGGCAGCACTGCCGCTAGAGTTTCGACAAATTCGTTACTGTCACCGCCAGCAACGAAATTGCCACCGATTGGAATGTTGGCGAGCTCTGTATCGCCCAAGCGAACTTTGACGCTTGCGTAGCGGTTGATTTCTTCGAGAGCCTTGCTCAACGGCATGCCGTCGAACACCAGTCGGCCGCTTGACCAACTGGCGATAATATGGGTATTCACTTGAGCTTTCTTGCGCTGTTGCGATCCGGCGTGGACTTGCAATTGCTCGCCGGGACTCAGCATTTCGCTCCAACTATCCAAGCTCGACACATCGGTAACTGCAACGGAACCTTCAGCCAGCGTTACATTAACGCCCTGCGGTAACAGCGCTACTTCGAACCGGGTTCCCAACGCCACAGTGCGTGTGCCGGCGGCGGTCACCGAGAATGGCCGCGTTCTGTCGTGCGCCACTTCAAAATAGGCTCGGCCCTTGCTTAACTCCAGACGCCGTTCGTCGACGCTCATTACCACGCTCACTTCCGCACCCACATCCAAGTGCAAGATCGAGCCATCGCTCAATTCGATACGTTGTTCGCGCTGGCTAGTGTTTACATGGCTAAACATGGGAGTTGCGCCAGTTGTCGGCTCCGCTAAACGTGTGGCGAACAACGCCGCGACACCGATGCTGAACACTAGAACGGCTGCGCTGCGCCAATGTTTTTTTAGCGCCGCCGCACATCGACCAGACATTTGACTAGGCGTGACGCGCTGCGAATCAGGAATGGCTTGATCGGACATTGCGGTATTGGCCAGGGCTTTATCCGCCAGCGCGCGCAGGCGCGGGTCGAATTGAATCTGCTGAGTAATGCGATCCGCTGTGCGTACAGTGGCTTCATACGCGCGCGCATGATCGGGATCGGCTGCCAACCACTGCTGGAATTCACGGCGTTCCGCATCGTTACAGTCGGGCGCACGCAACCGTGCGTACCAGCGCGTCGCCTGATTCAGCAAGACTTCGTTAAATTTAGAGTTCATTCGATGCTGAGACGTCTCCGCCGTACATCCCCCTACCTTGCCTCAAAATCGGAGATTAGGCGCTCACCTTTGCCATACACACCGCCAGAGCATGACTAATGTGTTTCTCCACCATTTTGACCGAAATCCCACAGTGTTTGGCAATCTGCGGATAGGTCATACAGTGCACACGACTGAGCAGAAACACTTGCTGACATTTGGGCGGCAACTGCTGAATGGTCTGGCACAACATATCCAGATCCTGCGCCGCTGCCAACTCCCGCTCGGGCGTCGCCAATCCCGAGTCGATATCCAAATCGTCCACTGGGCAATGATCGGCAGCGTGACGCACTTGTTCGGACCGCCCCAGGTCGTTGGCAATATTGATGGCTACTCGAAATAGCAGTGAAGACGGCGACTGCACCTCTCGCGATCCCTCGTACTGCATCATGCGGATATAGGCTTCTTGAGCCACATCGGCGGCATCGTCGGCAATTCGCAGTCGCTGCCGCAGGAAACTGACTAACGAACCATGGTAGCGCCCTATCAAATCCTTTACCGACAACGGCTGTCGTCCGCTTGGCGCCATCGCAAGTTCATCAACTACAATACTGTCTACGGGCACGCTCATAGGCAACTCACTGGAAGACCATGATCGATTACCGCGGCCTTTGCTTGTGCTCGTTCACTCTGGTTAGCGACAGAACTGTGGCGAACAGTCCTGCTCTCGAAGCACATATTCGCAGTCGGCTATTTCCACTGCGCGGTTATCACGATTGAACTACAAGCATGATGTGTGCCATGCATCACACAA
>JANMSB010000041.1:0-14592 GCA_031388915.1 Pseudomonadota bacterium
GTCGTGGGCACGATTCTTATGCGTCGGCCCATTTCCTTGACTTGTTTGTAAGCGATCGGTGTGAGCAGATCCTTTACCAGGTCCACGTTGGCGGCGGTGATGTAGTCACCCGTCGCGACCTTGCCCTTGGTATAGCCCTCAATCGACAACAGTTCGTCCGGGTATGCCTTGGTAATGTCTCCCGCTTTGGCTATCAAGGGCCAGAGCGGCATCAGCATTCCCGCGCCGGCCGCCATTGCGCTTTGCTCAAGAAAGAACCTACGGCTGTAGTTAAAGTCATATTTACGGACGTGCATTTTGTCGCCTCTATAAAAAGTGGCCGCAAAGCGGCTTGGGGTGAATCAGGCTCGCGCCCGCTCCGGTACTTCCTTCGCATCAACAATCTCATCAACCGATTCGGACAGCAGGCTCTGTTCGGCAGATACAAACTTGGGTTTGAACAGATACACCAACAGCGGAACCATGATGAGTGCCAGCACCATGTTGATGGTCATGACCACCACCAGCAGCATGCCCATGTCGGAGACGAACTTGAGTTCGGACATGAAGTACCAGGGCGCAATGCCGAAGGTCATCAACAGTCCGGTAAAGAGAATCGCCTTGCCGCAGGTCGTCAGCGAATTGCGGATTGCATCGCCATAGTGCTGGCGGTCCTTAAATTCCTCGCAGATTCGGCTGAGCAGATAGATGCCATAGTCGATACCAACGCCAATTCCGATCGCCAGAATCGGCAAGGTGTTGACGTCGAGTCCCATGCCCATGAGCGACATGAATGCCGTCAAAAAACCATTGGCAAGATTGACCGGTATCAGGAGGATGATGGCCGCCGCGACCGAGCGATACGCAAAGGAACAGCCGATGGCAATGGCCAGATTCAGGCCGATAAGGATGTACCACTGGTAACGGTCGACGGTTTCGTTGATTGACTGCTGCAACGCAATCGATCCCGATGCCAGGCGGATCAGAAAAGTTTCATGTTCCGCGCCAACCTTGGCCAGACAACTTCTGGTATCGGCAAGCGCTGCGTCGACGGTTGCCTGTTTATTGTTTGCGTACCAAAGCGAGACCGTGGCGTTTTTCTGTTCGAAGTCTGCAATATGGAGAAAGGCATTGGGACTGGTACCCAACATCAGTGCGCTTGCAGCAGCAGAAGCCGCCGCGTCGTTCCGATCAAGAGGCGCCCATTTTGGATTTCCCCCGTTGAACAATCGATTGGCTTCCGGCGCGTAATCCGCAAAGGACAACGTCGCCCGCGGCGGATTGGGCCCGCTCTCAATACACCGCTGCAGCGTGCGCATGCTCAGCAAAGCGTCTGACTGGCGCACAATCCGGCCCTGCTTGCCCTCGAAAATCACTTCCAGCGTCATCACCCCGGGGAAGTGCTGGTTGATCTGACGCACGGCGGTGTTATACGCAGAGTCATGCCGCAACAAGTTGCTGCCTTCCACTGGGTTGCCTACCTGTAGCTGCAACATGAGCATGATCGACACCGCCGCCAAGATCACGAAAACCAGCGTGGTGTACTTCGCCAAGTTTCCGTAAGTCAGTTTGGCAATAGCGGTCAAGCTGCGGTGCAATGCACGTTGCACAAAACCGGTTTCCCTACCTGCCCCAATCAAGCGCTCAACATCTTTGGGAGCAGGGAAAATACTGAGCAGTACTGGTGTCAGGATTACGCTGGTCGGCACCAACGTCATGGCCCAGAAACCGGTAAATAGTGCGAACCGCTCCATTGCCGGAATAGGCGCAACGGCCACCAGGAGCAAGCCACAGACATCTGTAAAAATTCCTAGCGAGCCCGGCCATAACATCACCGCCAACGACATTTCAGCGGCCTTACGTTTGTCGCCGACTTCGGCAAGCAATTCGTAGTAACGCTCGGTTGCCTGCACGCAATGACTGAATGAACGCGCTATTAAGAGTAGCGGCACCACCATCAGCAGGGGCTCCACCGGCACTCCGATCCAGCCCACGAAGCCAAAGCCCCATATCGCCGAGATGGCGCTCACGAAAAGCGGTGTGAGCACCCCCGACACATTTCGCATCACCACAAACAGGCAGACGAACATCAGCCCGAGCGTGACCGCGAAAATCTTTACGTTGTCGGCTCCGAAGCGATAAATCCAGCCGGTGAGCACCGGCCAACCGGCAACGTGAATTTCGTGCTTTACATCGCGATGCTGACCAACCAACGTTTGGACGTACTTGAATACCTCGCCGTAATCGACAGATCCTTCAATGAAGGTGGCATTGACAATGGTGGCCGTCGTATCGTCCGACACCAGAAACGTACGAACGAATGTCGATTCACTTACCCGGCGCTGCACTTCGCCGAGCTCCTCCTGCGTCGCCGGCGGATGATCGTCCATTATCGGGTTGGAGAAGATTCCGTCCGCGGTAAGCGCGGTGTAGCGCGCTTTCTCAGTGGCGATGGAGACGATCTGGTCGTGATCGACACCGGGCGCCAAGTCAATATCGCGGGAGATTCGCCAAATCTTGTCCATCGTTTCGGGCGTGTAAATACTTTTACCGTCCGTTCTTTTGACCATGATCGACACAGTCAGCGGATTGCCGAAATTTGAATGGTCTTGGTATGTCTGGACGAACGGATGGGTTTTCGGAAAAAGATCCGAAAAGATTGTTTTGGATTCAACCCGAAGCACGCCGTAACCCAATACCACTGTAATCAGTAGCATGACGCTGAGTGTTACCCAGCGATTGCTAACCGCGATGCGTGCGACCTTATGCCGAAGACTTTCCACTTACCCTCGCCCCTTTGCTTACCTAGTTGTTGTTCATTTTTCGAATGCTGTCGGTGGCATCACCGATCATCTTGATTTCTTTTTCCTGTCCGTGGAAAAACCGGCGCTGTGAACGGCGCCATGCGAAGACACCACAACCCCATCTAAAATTGCATTCACTCAAAACTGACAATGAAAGCTTTGTGACCAAAATTTATGCTTCCATAAAAATGAATTCACCACTCTCATGGGTAGCCAAGCAGCAACCCACATGGGAGTGTTGGGTAGTTGCTATGCATGCAAGCCATGCCACCTTTGTGCCGTGACGCCACGCGGTGGCAAGGCCGATGCCGCTGGCACCGCCAGTGATGAGCGCGACCCGTCCATCGAATCGCTGAGTCGTCATGGCATGTCTCCCAGGGTGAGCACGACATTGCCAACAGCCTTGCCGCTTTCCACCAGTTCGTGGGCGGCGACCACCTGCTCCAGGGGAAAGCGCGCGGCGATGTTGTGTATCAGGACGCCGCGCTCAAGCAGGCCGCCGATCCCCGCAATTGCGGCCGCGCGTGCGCGCGCATCAAGGGTGTAGACGAGGAAGCATTCGAGGGAAATGCCGTTGAGGATGCAGAAGAAGGCCGGCAGCGGTGCCACCGCGTGGCTCGCGCCATAGGGCACTACCTTGCCGCCGGGCTTCATCACACCCGGCAGCAGCGGTGCGTTGACGCTGATGTCGAGTTCGATAAGGCCATCGACGCCTTGCCCGTCGGTGTGCGCCTTTACCGCTTCGGTCACGTCTTCGCGGCGATAGTCGATTACTGCATCGGCGCCCGCGGCCCTGACAAGCTCCGCCTTGAACGGCGAACTAACGGTTGTCAGCACCCGGAAGCCGGCCGCTTTGGCGAACTGGATCGCATAGTGCGAAACAGCGCCGGTGCCGCCGGCAATCAGCAGGTTCTTGCCGGCGGCGGGATTGAACCTGGATACGGCATGCCAGGCAGTCATCGCCGGGATGCCCAGGCAAGCGCCGGCATCAAAGCCAGTCTGCGCGGGCAGCGGCACAGCTTGCGATTCCGGCAGCACCACGTATTCGGCTGCGGAACCGAAGGGCCGCAGCCATTGAGCATTCCAGATCCAGACTCGCTGGCCGATGCGTGCCTCGTCGACGCCGGTCCCGAGTTGATCGATGACCCCGGCGCCGTCGCTATGGGGAATCACGCGCGGGAAGACCTTCTTGCCGATTAGTCCAAGCCGCGACTTGACGTCCGAGGGATTGACGCCCGAGGCCATCAGACGCACGCGCACTTCTCCGACGCCCGGATGGGGCGTGTCCACTGCGCCGATCCGCAATACTTCGCGCGCGGCGCCGATGGTTTCGTAGTAAGCGGCGTGCATCGCTACACCCCACCCGCCACGACTCGCCGCGCACCCGCGCCCAACGGCCGCCGACGCAGATAATTGACAAACAAGGCCGCGAATACAGCATCGCCACACACCAGCAGGGGGAAGGGCCAATTGGTATTGCCTACCGCCCAGTCATAGAACACGGCAGCCACCACCAGGGACTTGCCGACAATGCCCATGTGGATGATCGGCCGGTTCGCCACCGGGTCTCGCGAAATCCGCCAATAGCCCCAGCCGAAAGCCAGCACCAAAACACCACAGAGGTGGGCCAACAACGGGTCGGCGGGTACCGGCTGCATACCGATGAGCCGGCCCATCCAAGGCATCGCCAAGAGAATGGGCAGGCCAGCGGCGAAGTTGAAGGCGGCCGCGATGGAGAACAGGATTCTGGCGTGCCGGTCGACAAGTGGTTTATTCATGGCTGCACTCTCTCGAGGATGTTGATGCAGGCGACCGCTTCCTCAATGCCACAGATGCCGCCGCCGTTTTCCGCGATGGCGATGCGGGCGCCGACGACTTGCCGCGGCCCGGCCTCGCCGCGCAACTGCGCCACCAGTTCGTGAATTTGCCCGAGACCGGTGGCCCCGATGGGATGTCCCTTCGACTCCAAGCCGCCCGAAGGATTGATGGGAATGCGCCCGCCGATCGCCGTGTCGCCGTGTTCCGCAGCCATTCCACCGCAGCCCGATTCACACAGTCCGAGCACTTCCGACTGAATGATTTCGCCGATGGCGCTGGCATCGTGGACCTCAGCCACTGAGACATCACCCGGACCCACCCCGGCCATCTCATAAGCGCGCCGGGCGCCGAGTCGCACCACATGCTGATCGAACGCTTCGGCCGGACGATCACTGCCGGTCTGGATCACCGACGCCAACACCTTCACCGCGCGCCGTGGCGAGCCCGACAGACGCCGCAAGCCCGCAGCGTTGCAAACAATAGCGGCGGCGGCGCCGTCAGCCACCGGCGAGCACATCAGCGTCGTCAGGGGATAGGCGATCGGCGATGAAGCCAGTACCTGCTCAATGGAAAAAGCTTGTCGATACTGCGCCCGCGGGTTGTGCACGGAATGGGCGTGGTTTTTCGCCGCCACGGCGGCAAACTGACGCTGCGTGGTGCCGAACTCACGCATATGCATGCGCCCCATGGCGGCGTAGATATCCATGAACACGCTATAGGGTTTGTCGGACATGCTGCCGGGTGGTGGCTCGATGCCTCGTCCCATCTGCAACAGTTTGGTCTTGCTTTGCTCGACCTCATGCACGTCCCAGGCGGCATCGAAGGCCAAGAACATCAAGGGCTTGTTTGCGGAAACCATTTTTTCCGCACCGACCGCCAAGACCACCTCCGCCGCCCCGGCCTGCACATAGGCAACGGCGAGATGGAACGCGCTCGATGCGCTGGCGCAGGCATTCTCGATATTCACCATCGGAATGCCGCCGATGCCCATGGCGCGCAGCGCGAACTCGCCACGCACCATGTGCTGCCCTTCGAAATGGCCTTGCGTGCAGTTAGCGAAAAAGGCGGCTTGGAGCTGCGACTTCTCGCCACCGGCATCCGCCAGCGCTTCTTCGACGGCCAGACGCGTCAAGTCCTTGATCGACTGCCCGATATGCCGTCCGAATGGCGTCATGCCGACGCCGGCGACGAATACTTCGCGGCTCATCGCGCGCACTCCAGCCCGCATTGCGTTCGACGGCATCTAGACATGCTTGGCATCCCAGGCCAAGTAGCCTTCCTCGGCCAAGGCGCCCAGCAGGCGCCGTGCGCCGAACGCGCGTGCCGGCGATGCGAAGCCGACCGACTCGATCTGTCCGAGAAGCGCCCGCCGTGCCGCTTCGGCGCACAGCACGCCGGTCTGGGCATAGGGAGAGTTGCCGCGCAGTACCACCGATACCGAGTTTGTATTACCGCGCCCATGGCAGGACAGGATGCAGCGATTAACATCGGGATCCTCGCGCGGCGGTTCTGCCGGCGGACTGATGCTCGAGCCAATCTGGTTGGTCCAGGACTCTTGCTCCTCGGCGGACAAATGAGCAGCTTCGGCCTCGAATTTCTGCAGCAAGCCGAACACGCCTTTGAACGCATCCTGGTTGCGAAATGAAACCAATACTTTGACATTTCTGACCCGGGAATCACCGGCATACCACAGCGGTTCGCCGCCGCCGCTCCACGGCAGAGCCAGTAATGGTTGATGGTCTCCGGGTAACTGCACCTGGTAGGCGGTCGCTTGCGGCCAGGCCACCAGGGCACGGTTGTGCAGGAAGTATTGGGGCTTGGTACACATGCGCATGAACGACAGTGTGGAGGCGACGCTAACCTGCGAGTCCGCCAAATACACAATGTCCAAGGTATCGATCCCCGGGGTTTCCAGCGCAACCTCGGCAGCGAGGTTGCCCTCCGCCCACATATAGGAATTCGCCGGCACAAGTGCCAGCTCCCGGTCGGCAAAGCGTTGACCGAACTCGGACTCCAGCAAGGCCATCCAGTCGGTCTCGCCCGTAGTGTCGAAGTAGTGACATCCTGCCGCCAAGCTCGCCTCGACGACAGGTCGACCGATCTGCATGAAGGGTCCGGTGACATTGATCACCACTTTCCGGCCGGTGAAGAGCTGCTGCAGGGCCTGACGATCGTGCTGAACCGCGACACAGCGGTAGTTGTGCCCCCGCAGCTCGGGCACTGTGGCCATTTCCGTTTCTAGACGTGTCGCATTCCGTCCGGCAGCGATAAAGGGAATGCCACGCGTCGCCAATTTCCAGGCGATCAACTTGCCGGTGTAGCCGCTGGCGCCGTACAGCACCACTTGATAATTTTCATTCATTTTGTTTCTTTCTCCTGTTTTCGGCTGCTCGAAATCCGATGTCATCTATCGAAAACGTTGCCTGCCTGGGGTGAGAACACTTGCGCAAGAACGCGCTCCAACGGTTTTTCCGACGCTGTCTTGGGAATCTCCTCGACCACCTGGAAATAGCTGGGAACGAAGTTGGCCTCGAGTTTTTCGCGGCAGCGCTCGAACAAGCGGGCATTTTTGAAGCAAGCGCCCGGGACCAACACGACCGCGGCCACCACGTCTTTTTCTCCCGGCGCGCCGGATGCCGCGGGCATGCCATAAACGAACACGTCGGAGACCAGCGGCGATTCGGCGATGACTTTCTCGATGAAGGACGTGTTCACGAAATCGCCGTTGTGGCGAATGCCGCCGCCGACGCGATGATCGAAGTACATCCAACCCTCGGCGTCGACATGACCGATATCGCCCGTATGCAACCAGCCGCCCAAGGTCTTGTTCACCGACGCATCCGGGTTGCGGAAATACTCGACCGTCGGCGCCGGGCCGACCGCGGGACGAAAAGTAATCTCGCCACACTCAAAGGGGGCGACATCATGTCCCTGCTCGTCCACGATGCGCGCCAGCACGCCGACAGGGGGTTTCCCAATGCTGCCAACTGGGCCGGCGCCGATGGGATTGATGGTCAACCCGCCCTCGACGGCCCCATAGAACTCCAGCACCTGGACGCCGAAGCGACGCTCGAAATCACGCCAGATCGCAGCCGGCATGCCGGCTGCGATCACAAAACGCACCGGGTTGTCGGCATCGTCGGACCGCAGTGGCTCGCTGTAGATGGCAGTCGTCATGCCGCCGAGCAGGTTGAAAGTTGTGCAACCGTACTTGCGCGCGATGTTCCACAGCCGTGACTTAGTGAACTTCCTGCTCAAGACCGCACGCATGCCTATGCACAGCGTGCTTGCCAAGGTCACCAGTTGCGCGTTGCCATGAGTGAGCGACAGGCCGGTATAAGGTCGGTCATCGCGCTGAAAGCCAAATAGTCCGCTCCAGGCGCCGACGGCACCCCAACGCGTGTAGCGAACCACTACACCCTTCGGATCGCCCGTCGTGCCCGAGGTGTACATGATCTGCATCGCATCGGCCGGGTCATTCACCTGGAATGGCAGATGCGCTGGCGAACTACACAGGATGTCAGCGAAATGTTTCACGCGCCTAGCGGTCGGCAAGACCTGCTCGGAACCGATCTCGCCGACCACCCACAGCCATTCAATGCCGGGAGCCTGCGGCAGAAGTTCGAGCACCGACTGGAGACAGTAGTTCGCGCAGACCACACCCCGGCTACCGGAATGCTTCAGCATGAACAACAGCTTCTCGCCCTTGGTGCGCGGGTCGATGGGTACATACACCGTCCCGATAATCGACGAGCCAACCATGGTGTCGACGAACTCGGGATGGTTTTGCATCAGCAGCGCGAAACGATCGCCCTTCGCCATGCCCTCAGCGGCAAGGGCCGATGCCACGCGCTGACCGTTATCCCACAGCATCGCGTAGCTGCGCACCTCATCCGGGTTGTCACCGTTCTCGAAGGTGAGCACCTCGCGCGCACCATCAACACGGGCGCGCCGAGCGATCTGATGCGCGAGGATGAGATCTAGTTGACTAGGGTCGGTGCTCATGATGGATTCTGTGATCAACAAAGCGCCGGCATTACAGACGGTCGCGGTCGATCAGGTGATAGCCGCCCTTGATCGCCAGAATTTCGTTGCAGCCGTCTTCGATCAGCGATGCACGGGCATCGCGCAGCAGCTTCTCCATCGGGTAATCCATGGTCAGTCCGTTGCCGCCGAAAATTTGCAACGCATCGCTGGCCACTTCGAACGCGGTCTGTGTTCCGGTGACCTTCGAAGTCATTGCGGCCAGCAAGCTGCAGGATGGCGCGCTCAAGTTGTAGTGCACGACGCGGTGAGTGAGCGCCCGCGCCGCTTCTATCTTGCGGAGCATGTGAAATAGCCGGTAAGCCACCGACTGGTGACGGATGATGGGAACGCCGCCGGCCTTGCGCTCATGGGCGTAATCCAGCGCCAGCTCATACGCGGCACGTGCGACGCCGGTAAAGGTCGCGCCCATCAAGCCATTCGCCAGGGCGTGGATCGCGAGTACCGCGTCCTGGTATTGATCGGGTCCGGCGAGAATGTGCTGCTTTGACAACTTAACGTTGTCGAAAAAGATTTCGCCCTGGTTCAGAGCGCGCTGGCCCATCTTGTTCAGCGGCTTGCCGCGCGACACGCCCTTGATGTCTAGCGGCAACACCAGGCAGACGCCGTTCTGGGTATCGGCTCCGTGGCCTGAGTCCGCCGCGCAATAGAGAATGCAGACTTTGGCGATGGTACCGTTCGATACCCAGGCCGACTTTTGTCCGTTGAGGATCACCTCGTCGCCGCGTAGGGTGGCGATGCAGTTGGGACGGCCATAGCTGCCTTCCGGGTGGAAGATCATCCGGTTCGGATCGAGCATGTCGGAGCCATGGTTGGGCTCGGTGATGGCCCAACAGCCAAGCAGATCGTCCGGCGCAAGCGAGCGCAGGTAGGTGTTCTTGAACATGTGCGTCAAGTAGGCAGGCAGCATCCCGGCGCCAAAAGAGATGGCCAGCCCGGCATCGCCCCAGCCGAGTTCCTCGAACAGAATGCAGAACATCTTGGCCTGTTCGGCAGGAGGTAGTTCGCCGATCGAATCGAGACTGATCCCGAGCTCCAGGTATCTGGAGCGCGCCTCCCAATACGGCGAACCATCCGCTGCGACTTCTTCCGGTGTCATCCGGTCCAGCTTCCGGCCGATCGGCCGCAAGCAGTCCGCGGAAAACTTGTGCAAGCTGCCCTGGAACAGCTGCGCCATTTCCGACAGTTCCGGCTCGGCGCCGAGCGCTCCAAGCTTGTGATCCGCTGTGCCCATTGAATTGTTTCTCTTTAACTTTTTTGAGCCGCTGCTTAGTGAGCTGAAGCATAGGTAGGCTTGACCGCCGTCGAAATCGAGGAATTCAATGAGATTTTTTTTACGCGCTTGTAGAGGAAACCCTTGACGCGTGCTGCGTAGCAACAAGAGCAAGTCCGGTTATCATTTGCGCAACGACAAAAGAGCCTGTGCACGATCTCGATCGTGTACAGGCTCTAAGACAAAGAACCAAGCCAGCATCTGCAAACCCTGGTTACCGTGGCGACACTCAGAGGGGAATCGATTGGGAACCAAGGCTTCGACCCACGGGCAAGTACCGTTTCGCCTGAATGCGCTGAAGCTCGCTCCGCCCGCCGCGGCCCTGCAGGCGATCAGTCGCGAAGGCGTCTGTTCCGCAATTTGCAACACGTCTGCCACACTCTCACTGTTGTGCGCACCAGCCGGTTTCGGCAAGACGACGGCCATGAGCCAGGCCTACCGGGAGCTGCAGGATCGGGGCTCGCCCGTCGCCTGGTTGAGCCTCGCCCCGGCGGACAACGAGATCGCGCGTCTGAGCATCTACCTCATCGCCGCGTTGCGTTCAGTCATCGAACTTTCGTTCGATCCGAGCGAGATTAACGACGCACGCGGAGACTTCGCGTCGGCGAATGTGCGGACCTACCAATTGTTGGAAGAGCTGCCGTTGATCGGCACCGGCTTTGTGCTGTTCATCGATGAGTTAGAACACATTACGGATTTCGAGGCGCTTAGGTTCGTGGAACGGTTGATCGGCGCGCTGGATCCCGGACAGCGCCTAGTCATCGGCTCGCGCAGAAGTCCCAACTTGCATCTGGGCCGGCTGCGAGTGCAGGGACGGCTGCAGGAACTCGGCATCGAGGCATTGCGCTTTTCCGAGACCGAGACCGGCCAATTCGTTCGTGCGCGCCTGCCATCAGTAATCGATGATAACGAAATCCGTCACCTGCATGGCCGGACGGACGGTTGGCCTGCCGCGCTGCAGTTGGCGGCCATGGCGACCTTGCTCGGCAAACCGGGAGGACAGTTGCCGCCAAAGGATATCTCCGGTTCGATTGCCGATTTTCTCGCCGAAGATGTGCTGGATCGCTTACCTCAGGAACAACGGACTTTCCTACAGCGCTCCAGTATTTTCGAAATGTTTTGTCCAGAAATGTGCGACGCAGTTTTTGCCACGACGGACAGCGCTGCCTGGATACAGAAAACGCTCGCCGAGAATTTGTTCCTAAACAAAATCGATGCTGACGGCGACTGGTATCGCTATCACCCACTGTTCCACGAATTCCTGCAGAAAGAATGCGCGCTGACTTTCCGCAACGATGTGCGTGGTTTTCACGCGAAGGCCGCCAATTGGTTGGGAACGGCCGGGCGTACCGGCCTTGCGATCGATCACGCGATCATCGCCTCCGAATACGAACTGGCTGCGGATCTGATCGAACAATGCGCGATGCGCTACGTCCGCACCGGACAGATGAAAGCGGTTTGCGGATGGATTGCCCGCCTGCCCGAGGAGGCGGTGATCGCGCATCCCCGCTTGATGATCGCGGGCGCCTACGCCAATACCTATCTTCACAAGTATCGCGAAGCCGGGGAACTGATAGCAAAACTGGATGTGGCCACACTGGGCACCGTTGAGCTTGCCGATGACCTGTTGTTAATCAGAATCATGCTCGCCGTCTGGACCGACAACATCGGCAACGCCTTCGAGATCAGCTTGGCGAACCAGGACAAGCTGGCCAGCGGAGATCCATACGCGATCGGGTTGATCCAGAACGTGATCGCCTACAGCCATGCTTTTCATGGCTACTACTTCTTCGCTCACCAAAGCATCGCCACCGCAAAGCGTGCGCTGATGTCGGTCAACGCATTGCATGCCCTGACCTACTCGACTTGGCTGGAAGGTGCGCTCAGCTTGCTGCAGGGTGATGCGCTCGATGCGCATGCGCGGGCATCGGCGTCCTTGGCGCAAGTGGTGAACGCGGGGCAGAAATATTCGAGTGCAAGTCCCGTCGCGGCGGTCAATTTCATGGAGGTGCTGTACGAGATCAACGATCTGGAGCGCATCGAAGCGCTGGTCGACGATTACCTGCCGCTGATCCGTGAAACCTGTATTCCGGACCACGCCATCATCGCTCACCGTATCGCTGCACGGTTGTATGCGCTGAGCGGTCGCCAGGCCCAAGCATTGGAGGTGCTCAACACCCTGCAAGATCTTGGTGACGCACGATCAATCCCACGCTTCTCCGCTGCCGCCCGTCTCGACCGGATCTGGATTGCTTCGGTGGCCGGCGATCTATCGACAGTCAACCGCCTTCTGCCGCTGGTGACGACAGAATCGATCTGGAAGCCATTCCATGGACTCTGGACTCATGCGGAGGACATCGACGATGCGCAGATCGCCACGTTTCGTTATGCGCTTCTTTCAGGCGATGCCGCATCCGCCACGACGCAGATTGAAGTCGCCGTGCGCCAAGCCGAGGCCGGCAATCGAAGGCGCAGGGTGTTTCGCTTGCAGTGCCTGCTTGCCCAAGCCCACGAACTGGCGCGGCGGCGACAACGTGCCCTGGATATTCTCGAGCGAACACTGGTTGCGGCCCATTCCCTTGGCCTTATCCGAGTCTTCGCGGACGAGGCGTGGTGCCTGCTACCGCTTCTCGAAGCGCTCGCGCTGAGGGATACGGCAATTCCCCAAGACTATCTTTTCCGGCTGATGGAAGCGGTCCGAAAAAATTTGCACAGCCATCGCGGCAGCAGCGCACCCGAACAGCCGGCCGATGCGATTCTCAGCCCACGCGAACGCCAGATACTCAATCTCGTGGCGGAAGGTTTCTCGAACAAGGAACTGGCTGCGCGCGTGCTGGTCGCCGAAAGTACTGTCGAAACTTTCCTGCACCGAATCAACACCAAGCTGGGTACACGCAACCGCACCCAGGCAGTGGCGCGAGGACGAGATCTGAAATTGATCTAAGAACCTGTTCAAAGCGACCGCCGAACGATCGGATAAACGGCAACACATTTCCGGTTCAGGCGACTTTGATGCCTCTACCAAAGCAAATCGGCCATCCGTTCCAGTTCAATGTAGGCCAGCGATTCCAATGCCAACATGCTACTGGTCTCGACGTCCGCTATGAGCGTTATAGGCATGCTTCGGAACCGGCCCGGAGCGGCCGGTCGCACGCTAAATCCAATTTTACAAATTGCAGACGTTCGCATGGCTGCTTTTTATCTGTATTCAGGCCTGTCCCAACGTTGATGATTCAGACATGCGTAACCGCTTGAGGGATTAGTGGAAAAGGTGCTTGCAGGCGTGTTAACGATTTCAAGTTCGAACGGTGGCATTGTCGGCCCGGGAATAACCACCTGGGGCTGTTACGATGCATACGGGAAAACTGATCTTCGCGCAGATCATGGGGCATTTGCCGCCGATGGTATTCGAGCGCTGCGTGGCTCGGTACAGCGGCAATCGCAAGGTTCAGAGTTTCACGTGCATGGACCAGTACCTGTGCATGGCGTTTGCGCAACTGACATTTCGCGAGAGCCTGCGGGACATCGAAGCGTGCTTGCGCTCGCAGAGCGAGAAGCTCTACCACATGGGCATTCGCAGTCAGGTGTCGCGCAACACGCTGGCCAATGCGAACGCGACGCGCGACTGGCGCATCTACGCCGACTTCGCGCAGCGCCTGATCAGCATCGCCCGCAAGTTGTATATCAACGAACCCTTTGGCGTGGATCTGGCCAACACGGCGTACGCCCTGGACTCCACGACGATCGACTTGTCGCTCTCGTTGTTTCCCTGGGCGCCGTTTCGCACCACCAAGGCAGCGGTGAAGCTGCACACGCTGCTCGATTTGCGCGGCAATATCCCGAGCTTTATCCATATCAGCGATGGCAAGCTGCACGACGTCAAGATCCTCGATCAATTGATTCCGGAAGCCGGCGCTTTCTACGTCATGGATCGTGGCTATATCGACTTTCAACGCCTGTATCGGCTGCATCAAGCCGGCGCATTCTTTGTGACGCGAGCAAAGCGCAATATGGACGCGCAACGTCGCTATTCCCATCCCACCGATCGATCGACGGGCGTGATCTTCGATCAGACTCTCGTATTGCAGGGATATCAGTCCGCCAAAGACTATCCGGAAACAATTCGCGGTATCCGTTACAAGGACCCCGAGACCGACAAACGCTTGCTGTTCATCAGCAACAATACCGCCCTGCCTGCCCTGAGCATCTGCGCTCTCTACAAAGCCAGATGGCAGGTGGAGCTGTTTTTTCGCTGGATCAAAATGCATTTACGTGTAAAGGCCTTCTTCGGAACCTCGGAAAACGCAGTCAAGTCGCAGATCTGGATCGCCGTATCGGTTTACGTGCTCGTCGCCATCATCAAGAAGCGACTCAATCTCTCTCGCAGTCTGTACGAAATGCTACAGATTTTGAGCCTCAACCTGTTCGAGAAAACCCCGCTGGATATAGCGCTTTCGCGCTTTCCGACGGCCCCAGAATCAGCTCAAGACGGCAACCAACTGATTCTCTTCGATTAACGTTGGGACAGGCCTGAAGTGCAATAAATGCGTATTCTATCCTCATCTTTTTGCAACGGAGGATTTTGCCATGCGCTCCATTTATGCTTCACTCGCTTTGACCATCATCCTGTTGTCAGTGTCGGGCGCGCCTGCCATCGGGGCCGGCGCCGAGCGC
>JANMSB010000042.1:0-6741 GCA_031388915.1 Pseudomonadota bacterium
GCGGTCGTCGTTTTCATAAGTCACCCTTGGGTAGTGCGACCTATTCTAGCCCCAATGCTGCTTAGTTAAGGCGCTTGGTGCGAGGCTGAAGACGGGCGGACACATAGGTCCGCCCCTACACATGCATCCGACGTAGGGGCGGACCTATGCCCCCCGCCGGGGGTTCCGAAGCATCCTGTCCGCCCGTCTTCAGCCTCGCACCAAGCGCCTTAACTAAGCAGCATTGGGGCTAGAATAGGTCGCACTACCCAAGGGTGACTTATGAAAACGACAACCGCAGCCCTGCTTGTGCTTGCCGCCGGTGTGTGTGCCGGTGCGGTGTATGCGGCGGATGCCGGTAGCAGTAGTAGTAGTAACAGCAGCCGGGGTCGCGATTGTCTATTCGCGCGCCAGTCACATAGTTGGCGCGTGCTCGACCGGCAACACTTGATACTGTGGGGCGCAAGCCAGAAGGACGCCTACCTAGTGACGTTGTTTACGCCGCTGCATGATCTGAGCTTCGCCGAATCGCTGGCGTTCATCGACGGCGATCATAACGGCATGATCTGTGGCGACAGCTTCGACAAGATCGCCGTGCCGGATTCCAAGGTTACTTCCTTTCCCAGCGACATCTCCTCCATGCGCAAGGTGGACCAGGCCGAGTTATTAGCGCTGGGTGAACAGTACAAGGTCAAGTTAGTATCGGAACCGAAGGCGCAGGAGCTGAAGCGCCACGACAAGAAAGCGCATGGCGAGTAGTTATTAGCCCGGCGGACAAATGTATCTGCTGTTTTTTTGGCTCGTGTAGTGGCGGGCCACATCAATTGACAAGAAACCCGCCCGCTTGCCCGAAAAATTGAGATCGAGCCGGTTTAAAACCGGCCTACATGGATGTAGGTCATGCCGGGCTTGTCTGGAACATTGACCGGCCGGCCCCTACGCAAAACATCAGGTGTATTTGTCTGCCGGGTTAATAGTGCCCTCTCGTTGAGTGAAACCCACAGTATGCAGACCGCTTGCGAGCGAATACGCTGCACACACTGTCACTGGAGTCGAATGTGTCATCAATCAATAGTCAAATCGTCCAGCAGATCCAAGCGCTGCACCGGCAACTGACCGAGTTGCAGCAGATCGATTCGACCGTGCAGGAGCAATTGTTGATTCTGCAAGCCGACATCAACCGCTTGGTGGACAACAATGCCCCGGATGCGCAAGAACACTCACCCACCGAGGCGGTGGAATCGCTTGCCGCCCGTTTCGATGCCGATCACCCCACCTTGAGCACGGCGCTGCGCAATCTGTTGGATAGCCTGGGCAAAGCCGGCATCTAAGCCCGACACTGCCTGCTCGTTTACCGAACAGCCGGCAACGGCATGCTGATGACGCGCTACAATTGCCGCCAATAGCTTTGTATCGTTCGGTTGCTTTCAGGGGATGCGTATGGCTTACGACCGCAACAATATCTTCGCCAAAATTCTGCGCGGCGAGATTCCGTGCCAAAAAGTTTATGAAGACGAACACACGCTGGCATTTATGGATGTGATGCCGCAATCCGAGGGTCACACGCTGGTCATTCCCAAGTACGAAGCCGAGAATGTATTTCAGTTGCCCGCAGCGCAACTGCAAACGTTGATCGCCACTACTCAACGTATCGCGACTGCCGCGCAAAAGGCTTTCAAAGCAGACGGCATAACCCTGATGCAATTCAACGGTGAGGCGGCGGGACAAACCGTGTTTCATATCCATTTTCATATCGTGCCGCGTTACAACGACGTGCCCATGGCCCTGCATGCGCGTGGCTTCGCCGACAAGGCGGCACTGGAAAAGCATGCTGAGCAGTTGCGCCAAGCGTTGAGCTGAGTCGGTGTTGTACTGGTTGCGTCATTGGCTTGCTGCGTGTGCCCCCACCCTAACCCTCCCCCGCATGCGGGGGAGGGAACATGAATTCTCGCAACGGTGATATGGGTTTGCATCAGCATAGACAGCACCCTGATCCCCTCCCTTGCGCGTCTTCGCGCGGGGGAGGGTTAGGGTGGGGGCATCTGCAGCAACTCACTCACCCTCACATTCATAACTCATCAATCTTCAGACACTTTCATCGGGGCACTACATGAGCCAGAAGCTATACCCGGTCAGCGCGCCGTTTGCCGCCAAGGCGCGCATCAACCGCAATCAATACCTGCAACAGTATGAAGAATCCGTCGGCAACCCCGATGCGTTCTGGCAACTGGCCGGACAGCGTCTGAGTTGGATCAAACCCTATACGAAGATCAAGGATGTCAGTTATCGCGAAACCGATTTTCGCATTCGCTGGTTTTACGACGGCCAATTGAATGTCGCCAGCAACTGTTTGGATCGGCATCTCGGCACACGCGATCATCAAACTGCCATTATCTGGGAAGGCGACGATCCCACCCAATCGCAACACATCACCTATCGCGAGTTATATGAACGCGTCTGCCAATGCGCCAATGCGCTGCGCGAACTGGGCGTGCGCAAAGGCGATCGGGTCACGATTTATTTACCGATGATTCCGGAAATCGCCATCAGCATGTTGGCCTGCGCGCGCATTGGCGCGGTGCATTCGGTGGTGTTCGGCGGCTTTTCGCCGGATTCACTGGCCGGCCGCATTGTCGATTGCGATTCCAGCGTGGTGATCACCGCCGATGAAGGCGTGCGTGGCGGCAAGAAAATTCCGCTGAAAGCGAATGTTGATGCTGCGCTCAGCGCCAAGGGCACCGAATGCGTCAAGCATGTGTTGGTGGTGAAGCGCACCGGCACACCGGTGGCTATGTATGCACGCGATCAATGGTATGCGGACGCCGTGGGTAAGCAGATCAAAAGCTGCGTGCCGGAAATCATGGATGCCGAAGACCCTTTGTTTATTCTGTATACCTCCGGCTCCACCGGTAAGCCCAAGGGCGTGTTGCACACCACGGGCGGCTACCTAGTGTATGCCGCGTTCACGCATGAAGCCGTATTCGATATACAAGACAAAGACATCTACTGGTGTACCGCCGACTGTGGCTGGGTCACCGGGCATAGCTATCTGGTATATGGACCGCTGGCCAACGGCGCGACCACGCTGATGTTTGAAGGCGTGCCGAACTATCCGGACTCCAGTCGCTTCTGGCAAGTGATCGACAAACACCAAGTCACCTTGTTCTACACCGCGCCCACTGCCATTCGTGCGTTGATGCGTGAAGGCGACGCACCAGTGAAAAAAGCGTCGCGCAAATCATTGCGTCTGTTGGGCTCGGTGGGCGAACCCATCAATCCCGAAGCCTGGGAGTGGTATCACCGCGTGGTGGGCGATGGCCGTTGCCCGAATGTCGATACCTGGTGGCAGACCGAAACCGGTGGCGTGCTGATCTCGCCGCTACCCGGCGCGACCGATCTCAAACCCGGTTCGGCAACGCTGCCCTTCTTCGGCGTGGAACCCGCCATTGTCGATAATGACGGCAAGATTCTCAGCGGCGCCTGCGAAGGCAACTTGGTCATTCTCGATAGTTGGCCGGGACAGATGCGTACCGTGTACGGCGATCATCAACGTTTCATCGACACCTATTTCAAAAATTTTCCCGGTAAGTACTTCACCGGCGATGGCGCGCGCCGCGACGAAGATGGTTATTACTGGATCACCGGCCGCGTGGATGATGTGCTCAATGTCGCCGGCCATCGCCTAGGCACTGCCGAAGTGGAAAGCGCCTTGGTAGCGCATGCCAAAGTCGCAGAAGCAGCAGTAGTCGGTTGCCCACACGACATCAAAGGCCAAGGCATTTATGTGTATGTCACGCTAATTGCCGATGCCCAGCCCAGCGATACATTGCGCATCGAACTACGCGACTGGGTGCGCAAAGAAATCGGCCCGATTGCCACGCCCGACTTCATTCAATGGGCACCGGGCCTACCCAAGACCCGGTCGGGAAAAATCATGCGCCGCATCCTGCGCAAGATTGCCGCCAATGAACACGATCAGCTCGGCGACATCTCCACACTGGCCGATCCCAGTGTGGTGGAAAGCTTGGTTAACGAAAGAATGAATCGCTGAGACCGCAAGTTCCTTCTCCCGGTCTCACCGGGACAAATTCGCCGGGAGCGAATTTGGTCGCGCTTTAGCGCGCCCCCGAAGGGGTGAACCCCAGGGATGGGGTGAGCAAAGGGTTAGGGAGGGAGCGCTTACGTGCGTGATGACACACTCAGTAGGAAAGGAAAGATTTCTCGCTACACTCGAAATGACAGATTAGTCACATGCGCTTTAGTGAGAAGTCAGCGCATTCAACATCACCACAAACGCCACCCACAACCCCACCAACAACAAAAAGCTCGCCATGAACGCCACCAACCGATGCATCACTTTGTTGTATGTGCATTGAATAAAGCTGTGTAGCACTCGCAGCGCCACAAACAGCCAACACCCCAACACCAACCATTCGGGGGTATTGTTTGTGCCCAGGGCTATGGCCACCAAAGCATAAAACAGAATCGGCACTTCAGACAGATTGCGAAAATTATCGGCCGCTTGCGTGTTCTCCAGACGACTCGCCATCTGTGCGGAGGTTGCCACGGCCTGTGGGTGAACGCGCTTCTGGCGCATCTCACGCACACGATTCAGAAACATCCGGGCGCCGACCAGGAAAGTCAACAACACCAGCGCCAGACAGGCATAAATGAGTTGCATCGCGTTGGTGGTCATAAATATTTTTCCTATGTGGTAGTGGCGTTAGTTGAACACACTCGGGGCATGATCGCGAGAAACAGAAACACCGCAAATAACACCAGGTGCGTCGGGGACAGCGTCGGTCCCACCGTAGTGGACGTAAACGAAGGCAACACTAGCGTCAGTACGGCCAGCGTGACTAACACCCGCAGCGAATTGTTCGGTAGCGGCACACCGGCTCCTGCTGCGCCAATGTGACTTGAAACTCCACCTCTTCTTCACTAGCTGACTTTGCGTGCTCAATGGTGTAGCGCGCACCGGACATAGATGCGCTCACCGGCGCCCGCCCGCGTGCTGCGTGCTGTTAGTCATCATTTGGCTCTGCGGGCGTTTACAACAGCCGCATGAGCCGTATTCGTCCTACGTCTTCAGCGAAGCCGTGTCGCCTATAGAAGCTGAACATCTCCGGCAAGCAGTAGAGTTCGAAGTGTCTGACCCTTTGAAGCCGTTGATGCTCTTTCACCATCCGCATCAGCCGGTCACCCAGGCCGAGCGCTCGCCAGTCTGCTGCAACAATAACGTCGAAAATGAGCGCCTTGAACGTGAAGTCGGTCAACACACGAGCGAAACCCACTAACCCGCCTTCAGGGGTCTCCAAGCCGAGGCAAATCTGGGAGCCCCTAACGCACTGCGTGGTCGCGTCGAGTGAACGCCCTTTCGTCCACCACTCATCCTGGTAGAGAGAATGAAGCTGCTCGATGTGATCCTCGGAGAAGGATTCGATGGCCAGCAAAGACGAGACGTCACGCTGTGTAGGCATAACGCCGCCGCTGTGCCGTCAGCACAGGCGCCTCGCCTATGCGAGTCGGAACCGGCGGCTTGTTATGCATCAGTTTCTCCGCCAGTAGGTCCGTAAAAGATCGCCCACATTTCGATCCCCTTCTCGAATCGTATGAATCGGTGAGATTTGCTTGCTGGAACGAATAGAGCATCCCCAGCCTGGAACTCAATCGGTTGCCCTTCGATCTCCAAGGTTCCCGAGCCTTTCAGAACGAGGTACAACTCATCTTGATCGTGAGATGTCTGGTAGTCCCTACCTTCCGGCGAAAAGAAGAGGAGAGACATGGAGCCGTGCCGAAAAGCCTCGACATCCCACACCCCGTCTGGCCATTTATCAGTGGCTGGCAGCGGCAATTTTGAGCTGTAGTTTTTTGGAGAAAATCTCATATGGTTGCTTCATGCATAACGTTCGAGGCGTGGCTTCACTGTTTGCGCCTGACCACAAAGGCGTTGGAGGCGATGTCAAAACCAAGCTTTGGGTAGTAGGTCATGGCGTCGGGTGCTGAAAGCAGGATCAGGGATACCTCATCTCCGATCACAGCCTGAGTTCGCTTGACAAGCTCTCGTCCGATACCGAGACCTTGGTATTCCTTGTCTACGGCGAGATCGGAGAGATAACAACAATACGCGTAGTCTGTTAGTGACCGACTTATGCCAACAAGCGTGTTGTCGACCCAAGCAGACAGCACAAGATTGGAGCCAGCGAACATACGTGCAATACGGGGTAGGTTCGCTGTCGGGCGTTTGATGCCGGACCGATCGAAGACGCGAACGACGTCTGCAGGGTCGAGAGGGAAGTTGTGCCGGAAGTGGACAGGCGTGTTGTTCATGAGTTCAGTTCGCGAAGGGGACGTGAGGTGGATGTGAGGCTCAACGTTTGAGTTCACCCGCTCGCGGAGGCTGGCAAAGCCAGCCGTAGCAAGTCGGGTGCAATGATGGAATGAACTCCCCCTGGTTTTGTGGGTGCATCATGTCGCCTGCTGTACTCATGTGGTGTGGGTGTCAGCGTCAACCAGAAGGAGTCCTGTCATGCATGCTAATACTGTGGTGGTCTATCTCGCAAAGAGTGTTTTGCAGGTGGCGGTAGCCGAAGGTCAACCGCGTAGCGTTTGAAATACCCGCATAACCGTCTTTCACCACCACACCCGACGATGTCGGTAACCCTTCCGGCAGCTTGCCTGCCGTTCGTAACGATTGGCACTCGGGTGTTGCAGATTCCATGTCGGCACGGGACACAGCGCTCCCACTTCAGATGCCGGCCA
>JANMSB010000044.1:0-3522 GCA_031388915.1 Pseudomonadota bacterium
CGTGCCAAGCAAACCCTGCTGCAGATGGGATTACGTAATGTGTATTTTCGCCACGGCGATGGCTTTCAAGGCTGGGCAGGCCATGCGCCGTACGACGCGATTATTTGCGCCGCCGCGCCCATGGAAATTCCTCAGTCGTTACTTAAACAACTGGGCCCCGGCGGCCGTTTGATTATTCCAGTGGGACCGGATGGTCGGCAGGAATTGATTCGCATCACTCGGCGCATCGAGCCACGCGGCGAAGAATTCGTCACCGAGCGCTTGGGGCTGGTGGCATTTGTACCCTTGGTTAAAGGTTTGCGTTGAGTGTGGCGGCAACTAGCAGGGCTACACGTGCGGTTGCTGTGCCTGGTCAGTTTGTTGCTGCTATTAGCGGCGTGCGGCACGCAACCGGTGCGGCAGGGCACGTACACCGTTAAGTCCGGTGACACGTTGTATTCCATCGCTTGGCGGCATGAGGTGGATTATCGCGAGCTGGCCAAGCTCAATAACATCGGCAGCGACTATCGCATTTACCCTGGGCAAGTACTGCGACTGTCCAAGGCAACGCCCATACAGAAACTTGCTGTGGTCAGGGCACCGCCGACTGCGCGTCCCTGGGTGGTTGCGCCAGTCACTAATATCAAATGGCAATGGCCGAGTGTGGCAAACAGTTACGCCGCGACCACGCGACCCAATGGCGGCGTGGGCTTGGTCGTCAACGGACAGATCGGACAAGACATCGTTGCCGCTGCCACAGGGCGCGTGGTCTATACCGGCAGTGGGCTGCTGGGTTATGGGCAATTGATTATCGTCAAACACGACGAGGTGTATCTCAGCGCCTATGGCCATCTCCAGACGGCTTTCGTGCGTGAAGGCGAGCAGGTGATGGCTGGTCAAAAAATAGCCATCATGGGCAATGATCCGGCGGGCGCTCCGGCGCTGTATTTCGAGATCCGCGTCAATGGTCAACCCACCGATCCACTGCCGTTACTACCGACGCCGAGACAGAAATAGAAACGTCAAAAAAATGTCACGAAGAGGTTGCGTAGGCAAAATTGTTTGTGCACTATGCGTCTCCAGTTGGCCACAGTTACGCACCGACTGACAGCCTTGCCGGATTGCAGGGCTACCGAGAGAAGACGCGGGCATGGAGGGGGATTCGAGGCACAGTGCGAAAAAGAACAAGAGCAGAAGAATAATAAGAAGGCCGAAAGCCCGGCATTAGCATGGGGTGACGGATTGTTCGAACGACTTCTTTTTTTCGCGTCTTCTCTCGGTAGTCTTGTTGTTTCCTGCGTAGGGGCCGACCAACGTGTCGGCCCGCTGGCAGTCGATCATAACGGCAGATTAAGAGGGCGAACACATAGGTTCGCCCCTACAATCAACCTTCCAATAACAATGCCAATACAGCGCGACGATCTTCGCTCAGCAGCACATTAAACGTGCGGCACGCTGCGCCGGTATCCATTGCTTCAAAACCAATCTCACGCGCCAGAAACGCGGCGCGAATCGCTGCGCTGGGGAATTGTTGCCGCGTACCGGTGCCCAGGATGACCAGCTCCGGTTTGAGCGCGAAGATGGCTTGCAAGTCGGCGTTGCTGAGATTCTCCACACTGCGCGCCGACCAATCCGTGACGATCTGTTCTGTGGCAATCAAACAATTGGTGTTGATGGTGCGATCAGTGAGCCGCACCTCGTGCGCTTCGTAGGCACGGACAAAATTTTGGCTGCGGGAGGCGGGCGTTAATTTCATGGTAGGTGTCGTTTCATCGCGGTCGGCGTGCCGCTACCATAGCGACATCTCGCGTACTGCTCAATTTTCGTTGCAGTAGCTAATAATCTGCCAAGAGCCGAATGAGCCGTATTAAACATCTGCAACTGGTTCTACCGCAGGCGCTAACGCAGTTACGCAGCTCCCGCACCGAGCAATCGAGTTCGGTTTTACTGGAGTGGTTAAAGCAGGCCAAACGGCAGCGTCTATGGGGGCCGGATGATTTGCAGCATGCGCGTCTCGATCCCTGGCAGCACTCGCTGTTGCATGCCTTACCGCCCGACCAGCAGAAGCACGGGTTGGCCAGCGCTCACTTGCAGTGGCGCGGCGAGGGCGGCACATGGTTTAAAGGGAGTTGCCTGCATGTTGAGCTAGTGCATCTGCAAGCGGGACTCGACGATTTGCGTTTGCTGGTGCCGCCCGCACCTAGCGCAGAAGAAGAAACCCAGCTACTTGCCAGTTTGCAACCACTGCTGTCATTGGCCGGTTTTGAATTGCAACAATCGAGCGCAGGGCAGTCAGGACGGTGGTATTTGAGTTGCGAACGCCTGCTGTCGCTCAACACCTATTCGCCGCGCGCCGGATTCGCTACGCGAATTTACGATGTCATGCCCCAAGGTGCCGATGGCGCGGAATTGCGGCGATTAATGACCGAAGCGCAGATGTTGCTGCATGACCATCCGGTCAATCAGCAACGTAACAATCGTGGCGTGCCGGCGCTCAATGCGTTGTGGTGTTGGGGTGCGGGTCAATTGGAGTTGGTATCTCAGACGACGACACAACGAGTACTCAGCAATGAAGCTTACGTGCAGGGGTTATGCGAACACCTGCATATCAGTTGCTGGCCGTTGCCGCCGCATGCTGAGGCGCTGCTCGGCATTGATGCAGAGCAAGTGCTTTTGGTGTTGCCGGCAGATCTAGCGACCCTGGAATCCATCTGGCTACAACCTCTGCAAACCGCCTTGCTACGCGGCGACATCGAGCAGTTGGACGTGCATCTCGATCACTGGCGGCTGCGAATACAGGGTGGTCGCTGGCGGCAGTTGCGGCGTTTCATGTCGCGCAATCGCAGCGATCTCACTGACATTCTTTCCTGAGCAAACGATATTGAGTAAACGTACCATTCGTCGCCGTACTATGCCCGGCGATGCGCCAGCCGGTTTGCATGCTTCCGCGTTGTTGTCGCGTCTGTACGCCTTGCGCGGCGTGAGCAGCACACAGGAACTCGATGCATCGCTTGAACGCATGATTCCAGTGCGCGAATTGGGCGGCGTGGACGCGGCGGTGGGCTTGTTATTGGCGCATCACGCCAAACAAAGCCGCATTGTCATCATCGGCGACTTTGACACCGATGGCGCTACCAGCACGGCGGTGGTGGTGCGGCAGTTGCGACGTCTGGGTTTTCAACACGTCGATTTCCTGGTGCCGAATCGTTTTCAGTTTGGTTACGGCTTGACGCCAGAAATCGTTGCGCTCGCGGCGACCAATCGGCCCGGCTTGATCATCACGGTGGATAACGGCATCTCCAGTGTGGCCGGTGTCGCTGCGGCGAATGTATTAAGCATTCCGGTGTTGGTCACCGATCATCATCTGGCCGGCAAAGAATTGCCCGATGCAGCGGCGATTGTGAATCCCAATGCGCCGGGCAATGCTTTTCCCAGCAAAGCACTCGCGGGTGTGGGGGTGGCGTTTTACTTGATGGCGGCTTTGACGCGCGCCATGGCGGAGCAAGGGTTGGTTAACGCCAAGGCTGCGTCAGTTGCAGAGTT
>JANMSB010000046.1:0-3418 GCA_031388915.1 Pseudomonadota bacterium
ACAAACCGAAAATTGCCGTGTTCTCCGGCCCCACCGCCACCATTCAAAACAACAAGCCGCTCATCACCAGCAATAAGGCGCGCGAGCAATATGGCCTGCCACTACGTAAAGATGAATGGGGTAATGTATTGACGGACTGGCCGCGTTATCAACGCTTGGCAGCGCCCGCCAAAATCTATATCGAAATGTTCACTGCGCATCCCTTGGAAGCGGATGTTAAAGAGCTGTACGCGCCGCCCGACGGCTACGTGAACAGCAAGGGTGAGTTCTCCAAACAAAAACGTGGCGATAACGATAAGCCCGTTTATGTGGTGACGCTCAAGCCGGAAGATGGTTTGTATGCGCTGCCCTACATGGGTCGCCAGTCCAACGGCCAAGCGTGGGAAAGCACCGCGACAAAACCGGGTGCACCATTCGCCGAAGCGCGTCAAACCTTTGTGCCGGATGCCTCGCGCATCTTTGAAGAAATCGAACGCAATGGCGGCGACATTCGCCGCAAGGCCGACTACGACTTTTATCGCGCCGTGCCTGCCGGTGGCTACACCAAGGGTTTACCTAAAGCGCAGCGCACTGATGTGGGTGATGGCGATATCGCACCGGAAAAATTAGGTGAAGACTTTTTCAGCTATGGGCCCTATGCCGCTTCGCAGACGCGACCCAAGCTGGCGCGCGCGGCGAACTATGTGCAGAAGGCGCTGGCCAGCGGCAAGTATGCCGGCGCGTTGTGGCTGGAAGGTAGCCCCAGCGTCGAAGACACCAGTTACTGGTTGAGCTTAATGGTGGATACCACGCTACCCATTACGGCTAATGCCGCGCATCGCGATCGCGGCACGATTAGTCCCGATGGCGATGGCAACATTGTGCAGTCCATCAACTTCATCCTGTCCAAAGCATGGGCCGATGCCGAAGGCCGCAATCAACTCGGTACGGTCATGGTTCAAGATGAAATCATTTACTCCGGCCGTGAAGTCGCCAAAGGCGATGCGCATCCGGGTGGCTATGTTGCTACCGGCGGTTACGGCGGCATCTTTGGTTCGATGACCGCCGGCGCTTATCTCACCAATATTCCCACCCGTAAACACACCTGGAAATCCGAAGTACGCATGACCACTTTGCCATCGCAGCAGGGTGGCTTGTTGCGTGAAGGTGGTGTCTACAAGACTGTGCCAGTGGAAATCAAAAACGCTGCGGGCGAATTACTACCGACGGCAATTCCAAAAGTCGTCATGGTCAAGGGTGATGTGTGGTACGACGACAGCGGTGTCCCCAGTGCCAGCAATGAACCGGGAATCACCAGCAGTATCGATATGCTATTGGAGAAATATCCGCTAGCCGGCATTGTCGGCGAAGGCTTGTCGCCTTACTCCAGCTTGTCGCCTTCACAGGAAAAAGCGTTGCAACTGGCGGCACTTAGCGGCTTACCGGTCGTCAAGACCGCTCGCGGTGATGCGAACGCCTTGGTGAATGTGAATCCGAACAATCTCTACATCGAAGGCAACAACCTCATCACTACCAAGGCACGTTTGTTGTTGACCGCAGCGCTCATGAAATACGGACCGTTACCGCCCGCTGCTGATCCCGCAAACCCTACGGCGGCAGAAACCGCGGCTATCAAAAAGAAGATCGAGCTGTATCAGGCGATTTTTCAGACGCATTAAGAGCGCACGACTAATGAAATCTATACGTCAGTCCGTTCGCCCTGCGACCGCCATGGATGGCGGAAACACTGGAAACGCAGGAGCGGTTTTCAGTGAACTTGTCCCACAGGGATGGCCTTCGGTCTTCGAAGGATTCCGGAAGTCGGAATGCTTCGACAGGCTCAGCACGAACGGAAGGGGGCTGCGGCTGCTCTCCCTTCTCGCACTCACTTGCTGCGCGCCGATCACACACGCGCAATCGAGTTGGAAATTCCACCTACACGAAGCCACCATCAGCGACGTGCATCGCGCCATTCAAGAGAAACAAGTTACTTGCAAAGGCGTGGTGCAGGCTTACTTTAATCGCGCCAAGGCTTACAACGGTGTCGCCACTCAATTAGTGACGCTGGATGGCAAGGCGATTCCCGCCGCGCCCGGTGTGGTACGCGCCGGTGCACCGTTGAAATTTCCGACGCAGACCATCAAAGCGTCGATGGTGTTTCCGAATCTCGATCAATACCTCGGCCAACCCATCGAGTACGGCCGCATGGAAGCCACTGCTTCCGATCCCAGTGTGCAGCAACAGTTCGGCATGATTGTCGGTATTCCCAATGCGGGACAGTTGGGCGCGCTATCGACATTGAATATTCGCGGCGAGCGTTCGGTGACTTGCAAGGGAAAGCTCGATGCCGCGAAGGGTGTATTGCCTGTGGGCTCCCCGTCAGCATGCGAAGTGCTGCGAAAACTTCCGGATGCACTCGAATATGCTGCGGAACTCGATGCGAAATATGGCAGCAACCCCGATTTGGCTGCGATGCCCATGTATTGCATCCCGTTCTCGTTCAAAGACTCGTTTGACACCAAGGACATGCGCAGCACCGGTGGCGGCGATGCGCGCTACGACATCGACTTTCCCGCACGCGATCACACACTGGTCGAACAACTGCGCAACAAGGGCGCGATCATTTACGCCAAGTCGGTACCTGATGAATACAACGCGCGCGCCGGTAATCCTGGCGGCATCAACAAACCCACCACGGTGTTACCCGCAACGACTGGCTATCAACGCAGTACCTGGAGCGGTACGGCGGTGAACCCCTTTGACACGTCTCGCGCGGCTGCCATTGGTTCCAGTTCTGGCTCGGCGGTATCGGTGAATGCCAACTTGGCGATGTGCAGCATCTGCGAAGAAACCAATGCCTCGTGTCGCGGCCCGTCTAATCACAATGCACAAGCCATGATTCTGCCGGCCAAGGGATTGATCTCCTACTTCGGCGGCGCCATTGGCAACGACATGCACAATGATCGTTCGGGTATTCAATGCCGCACACTGATCGATGCCGCAAAAGTACTCGATGCATTGAAAGATCCGGTCAAGGGTTACTACGACCCACGTGATGTGTTCAGCACGGTGCGGCGCGCCACTTATATTGAGGGAGCCTACGCCGACAACGCGGCGATGCCGGGAAGGGCGGGAGCACTGAAAGGCATGCGCATCGGCATCATTCGCGAATCCATGCTCACCTTCCCCGACGTGAAAGCCGACGAACCCATCGTCAGCGCAATCTCGAAAGAGATCAAAGACATTCTTGGCAAGCATTTAGGCGCAACCTTGGTGGAATCCACCGACCCGCAATGGAAGGACGATCCGGACATCGAGAATATGAGTCCGTCCTACACGCGAGCATTGGCCGAACTGTTGCCGGTGATATTCCCGGACATTCTGTTCCGCATCGAAGACGATGCGCCGTTGTTCCCCGACTTCGCCGCCGCCATCAAAC